>JACNKC010000115.1 GCA_014382245.1 Pseudomonadota bacterium
CGGCGAGGTTTCCAGTTTTGATTGGCGTACGCGCCGGATTACCGACCCGGCGTGGGATTCCGGCATCGGCTGGCTGGTCGAGAAAAGCGGCGCGCCCGTCGTGCCGGCCTATATCAGTGGCCGCAATAGCTGCCACTTTCTCGCTGCCGTGTCCGAGGGGCTGGCCCGGGCGGCGCGCGAGCTCGAGGTCAACTGCCTTGTGACCGGCGTAAGCGGTCGCTCTTTGCCCTACAGGGTGTTTCGCGGACAAGTACTGAAGAAGTTGCCCAAGCTTCTGCCGGCTTCCTGCAGGTTGATGGTATGCGACTGACCCCGCTGAGAAGAATACTGCTGGTGGCGGGCTTGTTGCTGGCTGCCGCACCGCTGCTCAGCCGTTCTGGCTGGGCAGAGTCCGCTGCTCTAACCGACAAGCGAGTCGATGTGGAGCCCAGCGGATTTGAAGAGAAGGCCTGGCCTCCCCGCGAAATCGTCAGCCACTTTTTCGTTTCCGGTCTCGACAAGGGTTCGCAGGGGACGCAGACCGTGGTGGGCAGCAGCCATACCCACACCGTGGTGGCTGGCGATACCCTGCTTGAACTCGCCCGGCAGTACGACCTTGGTTACAACGAAATTCTCGGGGCCAACCCGGTGGTCGACCCCTGGCTGCCCGACAGGGGCGTGGCCCTGCTGCTGCCGTCAGAGTGGATCCTGCCAAGTGGCCGCTACGAAGGGCTGGTGGTCAACATCCCGGAGATGAGGATGTACTACTACCTGCCCTCGCCGCGCAAGGGTGCGCGGTCGTCAACGGTGATCACGTACCCGGTTGGTCTCGGTCGGCAGGACTGGCAGACGCCGGAGGCCGACTTCCGGGTGCGCGGTAAGACCAGGAACCCGACCTGGGTGATACCGGCGTCAATTCGCGCTGAGCGTTTGAAAGAACTCGGCCGCAGGGATTTCACCATCGCCGGTGGGGACCCTGAAAATCCACTGGGCCGTCACCGCATAGAGCTCACCCTGCCCTCCTACGCCATCCACGGCACCAACAAGACCTGGGGCGTGGGCATGCAGGTCAGCCACGGTTGTGTGCGCTTGTACCCCGAAGACATCGAGGCAGTGTTTCCGCTTATCAAGGTGGGCTCGAAGGGGCGCTTTACCTACCAGCCCGTCAAGGTGGGGCTGCGCCGTGGCCGCGTGCTGGTCGAAGTGCACGAGGACATTTACGGGCTGCAGCCGGGAGCCTGGGCGATCGCAAACGGGTTGATAAAAGACATGGGGGTCACGGCCCACGTTGATCCCGAACTGCTCGAGGCCGCGATCGAGGCTATGAACGGTATTCCTACCGATGTTGGTTATGTTGATTGGCCCGAAGAAGACCTCGGGGAGTCGCCGCAATTCAACCAGGTAGGCGATCCGATGAACGAGGGCGACGGCAAGTCGGCCGGCCTCGGCAATCGTCCGCAGGCGCTTACCACTTCGTCGTCAAGCTGACTCCGAAATGGTGGCTGTCCACCTTTGACTTGAGCTTGAGAGCCGGAAGTCTACTCATTCCGGGCAGCTCCTGGGCCACCCCGCTTACACTTTCTGTGACCGAGTTGATGCTGTCGAGCGGCAGCTGGGCACTGCGTTCGGCCGCGTTGGTGATGACCGCGATGGCCGAAGCGCTGCGGGTCAGCATCGAGTCGGGCCCGTACTGCTCGCGAAACATGCGTGCCGCTTCGTCCGGGGTCCGAGCAAAATGCCTGCGCACTGCTTCCTGGTCGGTGGCCCAGTTGCGCTTGGCTGCAGCGTCGTACTCAAGGGTACGCCAGGCTTTTTCTGCAATATCGGCGGTATCAGATTCCAGCGCCTGTTGGTCGCCAGGAGCGGTGGCCGGGCCACTCCCCGTTTCGGCTGTTGCCGTTGCGGCGCAGAGAAACACGGCCAGCGCTATAGCTGCCGCTACTCTGAATACCCAAGCCATATAACATGGTCAGCATGCTGTGGGAGAGTCGTCAATAGGCAATAAAAAAGGCCGCCCCCTGTAAAGGGGGGCAGCCTTATAAATCGCGGGCCAGGGACGCTCCGTGCCTGCCGAAAAAAGCTGTTGCCTCGTTCGGGGGGGGGCTTCAGGAGGCCTCCTGCAACTCGGCGGCAACGGGCTCGGCTTCATCGAATTGCGTCAATAGCGCTTCGCGCTCCAACAGCGATACGATGCGAGCGGAGTTGCGCTTGATCGGTGCCCTGCTCTGTCTCCAGCGCGAAAGCCCGCGGCGGATGTATTCGGGATTGAGCCCCAGCACTTCGCAGATGTTTACGTAGGAGAACGACCATTCGCGCTCATCGGCGTCTATCCAGTCCGCGGCATCATCAAAAAGCAGCCTGCCGCGCGGGTCGCGGGCCAGGGCGTATTTCTGGTAGCACTCCACGGCGTCCTGCAGCACGGCGAGCATCAGCCTGCGCTCGCGTACCATTCCGCCTTCACGGGTGAAAGCTGCAAAAAACTGGGCCGGCAACAAGGTGTCTGGTTCAAATAAATTCATGAAACTATCCGCCCTGTTTTAAAGTCCGGGGCAGGACTTCGAGCTGGTCGCGTTAAGAGTTCCGCATCTATGATGCATGGCGTTATTAGACCCCAGTTCCCTCGGTATTGGAAGATAACATATCATGAAATAGTTTCAGTCTCATGATAAGCAGCGCTTATTTATCTTCTTTCCGTTGTCTTCCTGGAGCCGTTGTCGGCGCCCCTGTTTTTCCAGCCCTTGCCCTCTGGGCAACCGGCTGGCCGTTTATTGTTGGAATACTCCCCGGTATCTCTGGCGGCCCGTTTCATCCGGCCTTACGGGCAGGGGGGGGTAGTGGAACCCGGCTGCTGGACACCCCTGGAAAGAATCGCTCCCGATGGGCGTTAATAAACCACCCTGATGCGCCACCTGTCAATAGGTTTCTGCACACTAATGGTATTTTCTTGCACTACCCGAACGGGGGTTCAGCGAAAGACCTGCTCCAGTAATGGGTTAGGAGGCGCGGCGCAAAAGCGGCTACCGCGCGCAATTTGCCTGGGAAACCAGCCTGTCGACATTTCCGGACCAAGGCCCCTCCCACAGCTCGATGATCTCGTCTGCCGGGCAGCGCTGGGCCGATAGCAGTTCTTCGAGGCCGTCGAGATGGCGAGTCTCGTCGCGTCCCTGCCCATCCATGGCTTCGGGATTGGCCTCGGCCTGTCGCTTGAGGCCTTCTCGGGCTACTTCCAGCAACTCGAGACCGTAGCGACCAAGAGTGTGCTGTTTGACCCTCGCAGACAGCGCCACGCGAGCGGCATCCTCGTGCAGCTCGGCCAGGTGGTCCAGCGGCCAATGCTTCAGCAGGTCCCAGGCGGCCAGCAAGCAGTCATCATCGTAGAGCAGGCCCTTGAGCAGGGCCGGGGTCGCCAGCATCAGCCGGGGAGGCTGGTTGTCGGCCGAGCGTGCCTCGATCCAGTTCTTGAGCCTGACCTCGGGAAACACTGTAGACAGGTGGTAGATCCAGTCGCCCATCAGGGCCTGCTCTCCAGCCACGCCCTTCTGCATGAACTGCCGGAAGGTCAGCCCTTCCGAATCCACGCAGTTATCGTCCCTGAGCACGAAGTACATGGGAACGTCGAGGGCGTAGTCAGTATAAGAGGCAAAAAAGGAGTTGCTATCAAAAACAAAGGGCAGGTAGCCGCAGCGGTCAGAGTCGGTATCGCTCCACACGTGTGCCCGGTAGCTGCGGTAACCGCTGGGCTGACCGTCTACGACCGGCGAGTTTGCAGACACCGCGACCAGCAACGGAGCCATCGCCATCGCGACCCGAAACTTGGCCAGCGCGTCGGCTTCGCTCGAGTAATCAAAGTTGGATTGCACGGTGGCCGTCTGCTGCATCATGCGGTGGCCCAGCGAGCCGGTGCGCAGCATGAACTCGCGCATTACCCGGTAGCGTCGCTTGGGCATCCAGGGCATTTGAGGCAGCGGGGTCTTGGGGGATATACCCAGCCCGAGAAACGAAAGGCCGAGTTCGCGCCCGGCCCTGCTCACTTGCTCGAGGTGGCGGCTGAGTTCATTCTCAGCCTGGTGCAGACTTGAGAGGGTGGCGCCCGACAACTCGAACTGCCCTCCAGGCTCCAGGGTGATCGAGGCCCTGTCGTCGTGCAGGGCGATCACCTGGCCGCCTTCTTCTACAGGTGTCCAGCCGAATTCGCGGGCAAAAAAAGTCAGCAGCTCTCCTATACCCGAGGGCCCCTCGTAGGCCACCGCCTGTCCGCTGGCCGTGTGGACCACGGGCTGCTCGTATTCTACGCCCACTTTCCATTGTTCGCGCGGTGTACAGCCGGCCTCGAAGTATTCGACGAGCTGGTCTATCCCCTTGATCGGGGCGTCGGCCTGGCTTGAGTCAGCCACCTCGGGTTCTCAGCGTTCGCGCCCGCAGGCCGCGCAGAAGCGATCCCGTTGCCCGTAGCGCTGGCCACAATCAACACAGAAACCGGGTGCCTGCGAGGCCGTGGCCGTGGCAGTGGCATCGACCGACGGAGTTCCTTCCAGTTGGGCCATGGCTTTCATAGCACGCTCTTCGTAGTCGGATCGAAGGATTTCGTAGTCCTCGTCACTTAACTTACCCGTGGCCTGGTCAAACTCGGCTTCCCTGATGGCGGTAAGGGCCACGAACTTTTCACGTTCCCAGAGTTCTTTTGAGGCTTCGGTTTCGGCCTCCACGCTGGCACTGGCCGGGCGCAGCAGCGGCCAGCTTATCCACGCTGACGCGGCGGCCATGGCCAGCAGGGCGACAAGGGTGCTCATCGGGACAGTTTCTCCAGCTCGCGCGTGACCCGACGCCTGTCCTCGTCGCTTCCCCTGGTCGGCGCGTGGCCACCGTCGGCCGAGGCGTCGTCGCCGTCCGGCGGGTCGGCGCCGCTTTGTGAATGGCGACCGGGTTTTTTCAGAACCCGCGCTATCAGCAGGCCGCCGAGCAGCACGGCGAAGGCTGGCATGGTCCACGCAAGCAGGTTGAAGCCCGTGAACCCGGGCGCGGAGAGGATTTTTTCGCCGTAGGTGTCGGCGTAGCGCGCGAGGATTTCTTCACCGCTTTCGCCCGCGGCGAGAGATCGTTTTATGTCGTCGCGTATCGGCAGGGCGGAGCTGCACTGCAGGTGATTGCAGTTGCGCACCGTGAGGCCGCAACCGCATTGGCAGGTAAGATGTTCTTCTACTTTCTTCTGCGACATGTCCCCGGCCGAGACCGGCGTTGCTATTGCCAGCAGGCCGCTGGCCGTTGTCGCAGCCAGCATAAAGGCCGCCAGCCCCCGGGTTGTCCTGCGCAATCGTGGTGCCACTCCGGTCACGCGCTTCTACCCCTTGCCGTTCGGACGGGGACTTCCTGCTCGCGGCGTGTCGACAAGGGCAGCACGCAGACCAGGGTGCCCAGCGCCAGCACGATGCCGCCTGTCCACAGCCAGGCGACCAACGGGTTCACGTAAGCCTGGAAAGTCGCGGTCTCGTTGTCGCCGAGATTACCCAGGATGACGTAGAGGTCTTCTTTCAGCGTCGAGCGAAAGGCCACTTCGGTGGCTGGTTGCTCGGGCTTACGGTAGAAACGCTTCTCGGGTTTGAGCTCGTCGATGACCTCGCCGCCGCGGCTCACTTGCAGGGTGGCGATCAGGCGATCCATATGGTCGTCGCTGCTTGTCTCCATGTTGCTGTACTTGAGAGTGTAGTCGCCGATCTGGAACTCCTGTCCGCGGTCGACGGTGTGGATTTCTTCAACCCGGTATACCGACGACATGGTCACGCCCAGGAACATAAGCACTACCCCGAGGTGAACGATGTAGCCCCCGTAACGTCGCTGGTTACGAGTCACCAGGTCGAGAAGCGCCGAGGGCCAGGCCCCGCCCGAGATCCTCGAACGGGCCGCGGTACCGTGATAGAACTCGGCTGTCATCGTGAAGAGGACGAACACCGCCATTGACACTACCAGCACCGCTGACAGCGAGTGCAGGCCGGCGAGCAGCGCCACCAGGCCCGCCCCCAGGCCGGCCAGCCCGGGTCCGAGAAAATTGCGCTTGAGGTTGGCCAGGCTTGCCCGACGCCAGGCGATGACCGGGCCAACTCCCATGAGAAAGAGCAGCGTGATCGCCAGCGGCGCGTTCACCGCGTTGAAGAACGGCGGTCCCACGGTGATCTTCACCCCGCGCACCCACTCCGACAGAACTGGGAATATCGTGCCCCAGAGTGTCGCAAAGGCGATACCCACCAGCACCAGGTTGTTAAACAGAAAGCTCGATTCCCGGGAAATCAGAGAATCGAGTTCGTGTCGCGGGCGCAGGCGGTCGAGCCGGTACAGCAGCAGAGAAACCGACACGGCCATGCATAGTATGAGAAAACCCATGAACCATGGCCCGAGCCCCGATTCAGTAAACGAGTGCACAGAGGAGATGACGCCACTGCGGGTGAGGAAGGTGCCGAAGATCGTGAGCAGGAAAGTCATGATGATAAGCACCATGTTCCAGACCTTCAGCATGTCCTTGCGCTCTTGTATCATCACCGAGTGCAGGTAGGCCGTGCCTGTCAGCCACGGCATGAACGCGGCGTTCTCTACCGGGTCCCAGGCCCAGTAGCCGCCCCAGCCCAGCACTTCGTAGGCCCAGCGCGCGCCCAGCAGGTTGCCCATAGACAGGAAAAACCACGCCGCGAGCACCCAGCGCCTGGTGGTGCGTATCCACAGGTCGTCGAGTCGGCCGCTGGCCAGCGCCGCCATAGCGAAGGCGAAGGGCACCGCCCAGCTTACGTATCCCAGGTACAGGGCGGGCGGGTGGATGGACATCCAGTAGTTCTGTAGCAGGGGATTGAGGTCGGTGCCTTCAGTGGGCGCGAAGGGCAGGGTCGCGAAGGGCGGCGTCAGGAACACCAGCATGAGCACGAAGAAAGTAGTGATGGTCATCAGCGTGGCGGTGACCCAGGGCATGAGCGCTCGGTTGCGGTTGCGGTTCTGCCACAGGACCAGCGAACTCAACAACACCAGCACAAAGGCCCAGAAGAGCAGCGAGCCCTCCATGCCTCCCCACAGGGCCGAGATGCGGTAGCGCAGCGGCAGGGTGGTACTCGAGTAGCCGGCGACGTAGCGGATACTGAAGTCGCTGGTGACCAGGGCGTGCACCATTACGCCGGTGGCTACAACGACCGAAGCCATGGCGGTCCAGGCCCCGCGTTCGCCGCTGGCCACGAAGTCGGCTCGACCCCGCAGGACGCCGTACACGGAGGCCGCCACGGCGTATACCGATGCCACCAGCGCTAACCACAGCGCCAGGGTTCCCAGTGTTATCATTCGTGCCCCGTCTGCTCGGGCTCGTACTTGGAGGGGCAGCTGGTGATTATGGTGTCGGCCTCGAAAGCCTGCGCGCCGGCGTAGGGGCCCTCGACCACGACGTCCCGGTCCTCGGCAAACATGTCGGGCAGGATACCTTCGTAGCTAACCTCGATGGACTGGTCCTGTTCCATGTCGTCGAGCGTGAAGTTGAGGCGAAGCTTCTGCTGGTCCCACTCGATCGAGCCGGGCGCCACGCGGCCGGCGACGCGCACGGTGGATTCGGCAAAGGCCTGGTCGGCCTCCAGGTACTCACTCACCGTGACCATGTACATGCGCGTCTGGTCAACGGCTGTGAATATGAGAAAGGCCACCGTCGTTATGATGATGCTGATGCCTATGGTGAACCTGGTTCGGGTGCTCAAATTAATACTCCGCTGGCCTGCCGCTCGCCGGAGAGACAGGCACAGAACAATTTAACGCCTGCGGGGTGACCAGCCAAGCGGTCTGTTTCGATCGGGGGCCAGTCCGCGTCTCCGGGGGCAAACAAGTGGAGCGGGTGACCGGACTCGAACCGGCGACGTCCAGCTTGGGAAGCTGGCATTCTACCACTGAATTACACCCGCTCGAGCCGTGGATTCTAGTCGGGCGCGGTACCGGGTCAATTCGGGACCGGGGGGCGCGGTGGCGACCGCGCCCGGGTGTGGTAGAAAAGCCACCGGAGAAGCGAGCGATGCAGGAACGACCAAGCTGGGACGAGTATTTCATGGCAATAACTGCAGAGGTGGCCAAGCGCTCCACCTGCACGCGGGCGCAGGTGGGGGCGGTAATAGTGCGCGAGCGCAGCATACTGGCCACGGGTTACAATGGCTCGCCCGCCGGCATGCCCCACTGCTTCGACGTGGGCTGCCTTGTCTACGAGTCGCATACCCCCGACGGCAACATCGAGGAAAACTGCTTTCGCACCATACACGCCGAGATCAATGCCATAGCCCAGGCCGCGCGTAACGGCTCGAGTATAGCCGGTGCCGACGTCTACGTTACCCATACGCCCTGCATTCACTGCCTCAAGGTACTGGTCAACACGGGCGTCAAGCGGGTGGTCTACGCCAAGGCTTACAAGCTCGATACCATAGAGGAGCTGCTCGACCGTTCGGGCATGCAGCTGCAGCAGGTCGAATTGGCTGCCTGACCGCGGCCGATGGCTGTGCAGCTACCGCCGGGCTTAGAGCTCGAGGTGCTTCTTCAGTTCGACGCCGGTGTGAGACTGTTCGCAGCCGGCTACATCCATCACCGAGCCCTGCACGATCACGCGGCCGCCACCGTCACCACCCTCGGGGCCGAGGTCTATGACGTGGTCGGCGTGGGAAATGAAGTCGGTGTGGTGTTCCACCACCAGTACCGAGTGGCCTCGCTCGACCAGGCCGTCGAGTACTTCGATGAGAACATGTACGTCCTGCAGGTGAAGCCCCGTTGTAGGCTCGTCAAATATGAACAGCGTGCGACCGGCCTTGCTCTCCTCGGCGAGGAAAGAAGATAGTTTCAGGCGCTGCGCTTCTCCACCCGAAAGCGTGGACGTGGCCTGCCCGAGAGCGAGGTAGCCCAGCCCGACCGCCACCAGCCCACCAAGCTTGCGAGCCATGGCCGGGCGATTGGCAAAAAATTCGAGCGCTTCGTCCACTGTCATGCCGAGCACGTCGTTGATGTTGCGGTCCTGGTAACGCACCTCGAGCACGCGTTTCTTAAAACGATGTCCGCCGCAGTCGTCGCAGGGCACGGTTATGTCGGCCATGAAGTGCATTTCGATGGTGACCGAACCGGTGCCCTGGCAGTGTTCGCAGCGGCCACCCGAGGTATTGAAGGAGAACGCCCCGGCGCTGATGCGTGTGCGCCGGGCAGCCGGAGTGGCCGCGAACAACTTGCGAATGTCGTCGTAGAACTTCAAGTAAGTAGCCGGGTTCGATCTCAGCGAACGGCCTATGGGGGCCTGGCTCATCATTAACAGCTCGTCGATCTGGTCGAAGCCGTCAATACCGTCGCATTCGCCGGCTTCCTGGCCGCCGTTGCCGGTCTGACGCAGGTAGCCCTCGTACAGCACCTGCTCGACCAGCGTCGATTTGCCCGAGCCCGAGACCCCGGTCACGCACACCAGTTGTCCCAGCGGTATGCTGAGCTCGTCTATGTCGAGGTTGTTTTCCCTCGCGCCGCGTACCAGCAGCGAGCCCCGGTCTGCGAGGCTGCGTTTCTGGCGGGCGATGGTGCGTATGAGCAGCACGCGCCCGGTCGCGGTGTCGGTACCCGCGAGCCCGGCCGGCTTACCCTCGTAGACCAGCTTGCCGCCGAGGTGGCCACCGCCGGGGCCGATCTCGACCACGTGATCGGAGCCGTTGATGAGCGTGGGGTCATGCTCCACGAGCACCACGGTATTACCGAGCTTGGTGAGTCGCTTGAGTACCTTGAGCAGCATGCGGCTGTCACGCGGGTGCAGGCCCACGGTGGGCTCGTCGAGTGCGTAGAGGGTGTCGGTGAGCGCGCTTCCCAGTGCGGCCGCCAGGTGGATGCGCTGGGCTTCTCCTCCCGACAGGGTGCGGGCCTGCCGCGCGAGCGTCAGGTAGCCGAGCCCCACGTCGGCGAGGTAAGCCAGGCGGTTGCGGATCTCGCGCATGATCGGGCGGGTGCGCTCGGTGGCCTCGGGCGAGAGCTTGAGCCGCGCCATGATACGGGCGAGGTCGGCAATGCTGAGGGCACAGAAGTCGCCCACGTTGCGCCGTCCTATTTTGACGGCCAGGGCCTCGGGCTTGAGTCGTTGGCCGCCGCAGTCATCGCACGGGTGGTAGCTGCGGTAGCGAGCGAGCAGTATTCGTACGTGGGTTTTGTAGCGACGTCCTTCGAGCCACTTGAAAAAACCCTTCACCCCCGGGCTGTCGCGGTCGCCCTCGATGACCCAGTTCCTCACTTCTTCGGGCAGCCGCGCCCAGGGTAGTTCGGTAGAGTAACCCAGGCGCTCGGCCGCCTTGACGAAGTCTTCCTGCACCTCGGCAAAAGCTGGTGTGCTCCACGGGGCCACCGCTCCACCCCGCAGCGAAAGCGATTGGTTGGGGATGACCTTGTCAAAGCTCAAGTCGACCACGCGACCGAATCCCTCGCAGGTGGTGCAGGCTCCCAGCGGGCTGTTGAAGCTGAAAAGGTGTGGAGTAGGCCGCGTGTACTCGCGGCCGCAGGAGCGGCAGCAGAAGGCGTTACGATAGACCGCCCGCACTTCGGGCTCGCCCTGCACCGACACGCTGGCTACGCCGTCGCCTAGTTCGTAGCAGTGCTCCAGGGCTTCCTGCACTCGCTCTGCGCTGTCGGCCCTGAGAACCAGGCGGTCGAGCACGACGTCGATTTCGTCGCGCTTGAAGTAGTCGCTACCGGCTTCCGAAAGGTCCATCGCCTTTCCATCTATGAGCAAGCGGTTGAAGCCCTGCCCGGCAAAGGCTGCTGCCGCCTCTTCGGGTTCCAGGCCGTGCAACGGCACCCTCGCGTGGAACAGCAGGCGCAGGCCTTCTTCCCACTCCAGTACCCGCGCCGCGGCTTCGGCCGGACCGTCGGCACCGAGCTCTTCGTTGCAGTCCACGCAGCTCGCTGTACCCGCGTGGGTCATGAGCAGGCGCAGGTAATCGAGGACCTCGGTTATGGTGCCCACCGTCGAGCGCGCGTTGCGAATCGAGTTTTTCTGCTCGAGGGCGATGGCGGGGGGAATGTCGCTTATGGAGTCAACGTCGGGGCGTTCCATCTGCTCGAGGAACAGCCGCGCATAAGTGGATAGCGATTGTACATAGCGCCTTTGCCCCTCGGCGTAGAGGGTGTCGAAAACCAGCGATGACTTACCCGACCCCGATACGCCCGTAACGACCGAGAGCTTGCGCATGGGAAATCGGCAGCTGACTTCGCGAAGGTTGTTGGTGCGTGCGCCGGCCACCCGGATGGCTCTTTTCACCTCACTGTCTCCACGCCCGGTGGGCTGCAGGGGTAGTGGTAGGGGGGCGTGTCGCCATGGCCGCGGCAATCCGTGTCTGCATAAGGAGGCTTTCTTCGAGTTGGCAAAACACGGACACTATCAGAATGCTGACCGCTGACAAGGGATTGGGCGCTGCCGGCCGCGGGCCGGGTTTCAGTTGGGGCTTCGGCGGCCGCGAAACCGGGCTACCCTCCGGCTTGCTGACGGCCAGGCAGGTGCACGGTCGCCGCGTGGTGGAGCTGCCCGCGGCGCCGGCGGGAACAGCACGGGCTCCGGGTGGCCATGCAATCGAGGCCGACGGGCTGGTGAGCAGGGGCGGGTCGATAGTGGCGGTGCGGACTGCCGACTGCGTGCCCCTGCTCATGCTGGCCGACGTTGCTGGAGAGGCTGGCAACGAAGCCACGGCTGGTGTCGACAGAAGGCCATGGGCGGCGGCCGTGCACGCCGGCTGGAGGGGCAGCCTGGCCGGCATCGTTGACGCCGCGGTAGAGCACGCGCTGGCCAGCGGCTACCGGGCTTCGTCGCTGCGGGTGGTTCTGGGTCCATCGGTGGGGCCGTGCTGCTACGAGGTATCGGCTGAGCTGGTAGAGCGTTTCAGCTCTGCGGGCATGGCCACTACCACCACTGCTGTCGGTCAACCGGCCATCGATCTCCGGGCCATTAACACCGCCCGTCTCGTGGCCATGGGCGTGAGAGCGTCGCGTATAGAATCAACGGGACCCTGTACCTGCTGCCACGCCGAGGGCTACTACTCGGTGAGGGCCGATCGCGCCGAACAGGGCCGGCAGTTGAGCTGGATAGGTTGGGCCGAGGGCTAGTCGGCTGCGCAGCGGGCCGTGTTGGTGTACACTGGGGGGGCCGTGAAACGATTACGCCCAGTTGTAGTAAGGCCTGCTGTTGTCGCCCTGCTGACGGCACTGCTGCTGTCAGCGCCGTTGTTACCGGCGCTGAGCCCCATGCACGCGATGGCTGGCTCCAGTTCGTCTGAAGCCGGCGCTTACGAGGACACGGATTCACAGCCGCTCAAGCTTGTGTACTACCTCGTTTACCCGGTGGGTAAGTTGATCGAGCTGCTGGTGTTCAAGCCCATACAATTCGTGGGATCGTGGATGACCGGCGAGCGCGAAGAGCCTGACCCCGCCAGCACAAAGACAATTGGGCCCAGGGCGATGCCCTCGCGCTGATCGGGTCGACTTCTCCCAGGCGATTCTATCCGGGTCGATTCTGTCCGGGTCGATTCTGTCCGTGTCAGACCGCCTCGAGCTTGGCGAATTTTACCACCAGGCGCTTGAGGCCAACCTGGTCGAAGCGCACCTCGACTTTTTCTGAGTCGCCGCTTCCCGAGCAACTCGACACGCGACCGGCTCCGAACATGGGGTGCACGACCCTGGCGCCCTCGGCCCAGGTCTGCTGGGCGTAAGAGCGGCCGGCCGGCGTGGTGTCGGACCGGGCGTTCTGCTTGCGCGCCCCGCTATAGCCCTGTCCGCCATAAGCCTGGGCACCCTTACTTGCCGACATTCCGCCGCGAGTACTGCTTTGCCGGGTGACGATTCTTTCCACCACGGCTGCAGGCAGCTCATCGAGGAATCTTGATGGCAGGTTTTCCTGCAGAGTGCCGTACAGGCTGCGCCTACTGGCGTGAAGCAATGACAGCTGGCGGCGGGCGCGGGTGACGCCCACGTAACAAAGCCTGCGCTCTTCTTCCAGGCCGCGCCCGTCCTCGGCCATGGAGCGCGCGTGCGGAAAGACGCCCTCTTCGGCACCGGCGATGAACACGCGGTCAAACTCCAGCCCCTTGGAGTTGTGCAAGGTCATCAGTGTCACGTGGCCACCTTGCTCCTCGTAGTTGTCGACGTCGGCGTTGAGAGCCAGTCGTTCGAGAAAAGTAGCCAACGCTCCTAGTACGGGATCGGAGCGGGTGGGGTCCGCGTCGTCAGCGTTATCGTCAGCATCGGCGAACTCGCGTTCGTCGTATTCCTCGTCGAACTCCTGGCTGACGGTCAGCAGTTCGTGCACGTTTTCAATGCGGCTGTCGGCGTCTTCTCCGTCGTGGTCGTGCAGGTGGTCCTCGTAGGAGGTGTCTTCCAGTATGGCTTCGAGCAGCGGCGTTACCGCGGCCCTGTTCATGGCCAGCCAACGCCGGGCGAGTACTCGGAAGTCGTTGAGCCGACGCCGTGGCGCGGGCGAAACGAACGACAAGGGATCGCTGCCTTCGAGCAAATCCCAGGCCGTGCCGTCACGATTGCGCGCCTCCACTATCAGCCGTTCCCAGGTCGTACGGCCAATGCCCCTCGTGGGCACGTTTATAACCCGCGCGAGGCTGATCTCGTCGCGGGGGTTGGCAATGAAGCGCAGGTAGGCAACGAGGTCCTTGATTTCGCGACGTTCGTAGAAGCGTGTGCCTCCGACGATCACGTAGCGGATGCGGGAGCGCACGAGTTCTTCTTCTATGGCCCGCGACTGGGCGTTGGTGCGGTAGAACACGGCCACGTCACCGGGGTCGCCCTCTGCCGCCTGGGCCACTATGTAGCGTGCCTCGTCGCGTTCGTCGGTGGTGGTCACCACGTGCACTTTCCGTCCCGCGGTGGCATCGGTCCACAGTTGCTTGTCCTTGCGGTCGCCGTTGTTGGCTATCACCCCGTGCGCCGCTGCCACTATGTTGCCGCTGGAGCGGTAGTTCTGTTCGAGCCTCACGACTTCGGCGCCGGCAAAGTCGCGCTCGAACTCCAGTATGTTGCGCAGGCAGGCTCCCCTCCACGCGTAGATACTCTGGTCGTCGTCACCCACCACGCAGAGGTTGCCGTGGCCACCGGCGAGTCGCGACACCAGCAGGTACTGGGCGTGGTTGGTGTCCTGGTACTCGTCTACCAGTACGTAACGAAAACGCTGCTGGTAACGCTCGAGCAGTCCCGGCGCACCGCGAAACAATTCGAGCACCCGTGTTATGAGATCGCCGAAGTCCATGGCGTCGAGTGCGCGCAGGCGTCTTTCGTAGGCGGCGTAAAGCGGCACCAGGTCGTCGAAGGCGCCGCGGGCTTCTTCGTCGGCCGGGCTGCGGGCCTCGTGCTTGGCGTTTTCTATGAAGTTGCGCAGGGTTTCGGGCCTCAGTACGGCGGGGTCCAGCCTGGCGTCGGTTATTACGTCACGCGCGATTTTGAGCTGGTCGTCTCCGTCCATGATCGTAAAGGATCGGGAGCAGCCCAGTTCTTCGCAGTGTCGGCGCAGCAGGCGCGCCCCCATGCCGTGAAACGTGCCCACCCACAGCTCGTCGGCGGTGTCGCCCACCATTGCGCGGCAGCGCTCCACCAGTTCGCGGGCGGCCTTGTTGGTGAAGGTAACGGCCAGGATCTCCCAGGGACGGGCCCGGCCCTCTTCGAGCAGGCGCGCTATGCGGTGCACGAGGACGCGGGTTTTTCCGCTGCCCGCGCCGGCCAGGATGAGCAGGGGGCCGTCGTTGTGCTCGGCGGCTTCGCGCTGGGCCGGGTTAAGGCTGTCGAGATCAAGTGGCATCGTTGGCCGGGGAGCCGCCCCTAGGGCATTCTTCCCGGGGCACTGTGCCCGAGGCCCGGGCTGTCCTCAAGTGCTGCCCGCGCTTTATCCTTCATGGCGAAGTATCAACACCACGACGCGGCCTGGCGAAGGGCAAAAGACGAGGGGCTGCGATCCCGGGCGGCTCTCAAGTTGCGTGAGATTGACGGCAAGTTCCGTATTTTTCGTCGCGGAGGCAGGGTGCTCGACCTGGGCTGCTGGCCCGGGGGGTGGCTGCAGGTGGCCGCCGCGGCCGTGGGTGGGGGTGGGCGGGTTGTGGGAGTTGACCTGCTGGCCGTGGACGAACTCGAGATCGCCAACGTCGTCACCCTGGTTGGCGATCTCGCCGACGAAGCCGTCTGCCGGGAGGTGCTCGAGGAACTGGGCGGAACCGCTGACCTGGTGTTGAGCGACATGTCGCCTTCGCTGAGCGGCGTGCGTGCCGCCGACCGAGCGCGGCACGAGCGCCTGGTCGAACTTGCGATAGACGTTGCCGGCAGGACTCTATCGCGGGGCGGCGTACTGGTCGTGAAATTGTTCGCCGACATTCCACAGGAAATAACGGCCGGCCTGCGCACGGATTTTGGCAAGGTGTCGCGCTTCAAGCCGCCCACCACGAGGAAGGGTTCGCGGGAGATTTACCTGGTGGCGCGCGGGTATCGAAAACCGCGCGAAGCCGCCCCGCCTGGCGCCGGGACACTCGCTGATGAACGCGGGGATACAAAGGTGCCGTAGTGGGCAGTATAGAAGTACTGAGGACGGTAGCCCCGGTCTTTCTGCTCGCCGGCGTGGGGTGGGGCCTGGCACACTGGCGCAGGCTATCGATAGACACGCTCACCGAGGTGGTCATGTACATCGGCGCTCCCTGCCTGGTGTTCTCATCGCTATCGAGCGGTACAGTTCACGCGGCCGAGACGGGCACACTGGTGGGCGCCTGCCTGGTCATGGTCGGCGGCACGGCACTGGTGGCCAGGCTGTTGTTCGCCGCCTCGGGTAGCCGTCCGGGCCCCTACCTTCTGCCGGCCATGTTCATGAACGCCGGCAACATGCTGTTACCCCTGTGCCTGTTCGCGTTCGGCGACGAGGGGTTGGTGCGCGGGGTTATAGTGTTCGCGACGATGTCGGTTTTGATGAGTTCGCTCGGTGTCTACGTGGCGGGCGGCAAGCGGCCGGGCGAAGTTTTTCGCCTTCCCTACATTTACGCGGCTGTTGCTGGACTGGCGGCGGGCTGGACCGGCGTCGAGTTGCCCGAGCCCGTGCGGAGGTCGGTCACGCTGCTGGGCGACCTGGCGATCCCGCTTATGCTGCTGGCTCTCGGTGCGCGCTTGCAGCAGCAGGCCGTACCCTCGCTGAAAGGACCGCTTCTGGCCACCGCCGCGCGCATGGGCGGTGGCTACCTCGTGGCGTTGCTCTTTGTCTGGGTCACCGGCGTGGACGGGGTGACCCGCAGCGTGCTCATGCTGGTGTCGGTAATGCCATCGGCTGTAATAAACTTTGTCTTTGCCCAGAAGTATGGCGACGCCGCTACCGAGGTAGCGGCTACCGTTTTCGTGAGCACCCTGGTGTCACTCGTTGCCATCCCGCTGGTGCTGGCCTTCGGGCTCTGAAAGCAGCGCCGCCCTTTATTAGCGGGGCCAATCCCGCCCTCTGGCGCAAGCGGGCAACAGCCCGTATCATGCACGGTGGCCATGAGTAGTATCAAAAGCTTTGCCCTGTCCTTGTCCAGCTGCCTGCTGGTGTTGTCAGCCGCGTTGTTACCAGTCACCCTGTTGCCTGCCCCGGCGATGGCCCAGGAGCCGCCGGCCGTTCGCACCGGGATAGAAGAAGTGGCAGCTACCGTTGGTTCCAAGGCCGGTGTCCAGGCCCTCCGCCGGGCGGCGACAGCCCGGGCCAGCAGTCGGGCGGTCGAACTGCTGTCGCGCTACGTACGCATCGACACCGTAAATCCACCGGGCAACGAGTCGCGTGGTGCACATTTTCTCGCGTCGGTACTTGAAGAGTCGGGCATAAACGCACGAGTGTTCGAGTCGCGTCCCGGCAGGGGCAACGTATACGCGCGCTTGCGAGGCGACGGCAGCCGGCGGCCGGTAATCCTGTTGAGTCACATTGACGTGGTTCCAGCTGATCCCGGGCAGTGGAGCGTTCCCCCCTTCGAGGCCGTCGTCAAGGACGGGTCGCTCTACGGGCGCGGGGTGCTCGACTGCAAGGGCATCACCACCATACAGTTGCTTGCCATGCTGGCCCTGAAGGAGTCGGGCACAACCTTGTCGCGGGACATTATCTTCCTGGCCACGGCAGACGAGGAAACCGGCGGTCGCCTGGGTGCCGCTTGGATGCTTGATAACCACTACGACCTGCTCGGCGATGCCGAGTTCGTACTCAACGAGGGTGGGTTCATTCACCGCGACCCGGGCAAACCGGTGGTGTTCAAGCTCGGCGTGGCCGAAAAGAGCCCGTGCTGGTTTCGCGTGACAGCCACCGGCGAGCCCGGGCACGGTTCGCGACCCGCCGCCGAGACGGCGGTCACGAGGCTCGTAGACGCGTTGGCCAAGCTTACTGCACGCGAGAAAAAGATCGAGGTTGGCCCGGTAGTGGCCGGTTATTACGCGGCCTACGCGGCCTTGGACGAAGAGCGCGCCCGGCAGTATCGCCAGCTGGAGCGTTCCCTGGAGTCAGTCGAGTTCAGGGACTGGTTCATGGCCGATCCGGCCGCGGCCGCGCTGGTGACCAACACCGTGGCGCCCACGATGCTCGAGGCTTCGGTCAAGACCAATATCATCCCGGCGACCGCGACCGCCCAGGTAGACAGCCGCCTGTTGCCCGGTCACGACTGCGTTTCGTTTTTGTCAGAGCTTCGCCAGGCCGTCGGTGGGCCAAACGTCCGGATAGAACCCATCCTCAGCTTCGCGTCGACCCAGTCGCCGATGAACAACGAGTTGACCGAGGCGGTCGAACGGGTGGCCGCCACAATGGACGAGCGGGCGATAGTGCTGCCCGCCCTGCTGGGCGGTTTTACCGACAGCCACTATTTCAGGGAGAAGGGTATCCACGCCTACGGCATGGTTCCACTGGAAACTTCGCCCGAGGAACGTTCAACCCTGCACGGTCCCGACGAGCGCATTTCAGTATCGTCGTTGCAGGATGCTGTCGGGCGCATGGTCAAGCTGTTGCTTGAACTCGGCGGCTGACGGCGTTAGCCGGGCTGGTCCGCAAGCCCGCGGGGAACCGGGGCCTGTGCAGTAGCGGCCACGTTTCGGGCGTTGTCTGAAAATATAGTGCCGTGGTGTTTGCCCCCCGGGGGCATTCGATAGTATCCTTGACTGATGGACCCGTGCTGTTGACGGGTGTCGGCTGGTCGAGGGACCGGTAGTGGTTGTGAGTGGAGAGATGAGGAGGCGGCAGGCTAATGGCCGATTACGGCACCGGTTCTACGAGTTTTATGAAATCAGTTACGAGTTTCCTGGACGCACTGCGAAGCTTTGAGCGGGAAGCCGCCATGCTCGTGGGCAAGGCAGCTGGGGGTAAGCGGGGGCTGAATATCCCCGACCTGAATATTCCCGGGCTGAATCTGCCGGGCATGGGCCTCCTGGGCGCGGGTGTATCCACGGCGGCCGTGGCCAGCCTGAGGAGCTTGCTGTCGGGTAGCGCCGAGGGGAGAGCGAAGGCTTCGGCTGGGGGCCTGGGCCGCGCGGGCCTGCTGGCCCTGCTGGGACTGGCTGACCGTGATTCGCTGGAGGAGCTGAGCCGGGAGCTCGGTGACCTGGGCGGGCAGGTCAGCGAACTCAGGGAGCGCGAGCTTGCCACTGTCGGTATTCTCGGCCAGCTCAGGGCGCGCACGGCTCGGTTTGAGTCGGCGGTTGACGGCCTGGCGAGGGTGCAGGGAAGAAGCTGTGCCGTGCAGGATCGCAGGCAGAAAGACAGCGACGGCTTTCGTGAACTCGTGCAGTCGCGTGATGACCACGTCACCCGTCTTCTGCGCGACACCAGTGCCCAGCGTGCGCGACTCGAACAACTCGACGCGCGCGTGGAGAGGCTGTCTACGGTCAGCCAGGCCGCCGGCGAGACGGTCACCGAAGACGGGCAGATGGCCGATCGCGTGGATGAAATCGATTCACGGCTTGGCGATTTTCGCAAGATACAAAGCAACGGGGCGCATCGTGTGGCCGAGAGCCTGGACCTCGTACGCGAGCGGCTCAGTCGGCTGGAGGCGAGAACCGCCGAGGTGTCTCGCGAGGCGCGCATCAAGACCGGTCGCCTGGACGCGCTGGCCAGGCACGTCGCGGTGGTGGACGGCCGATTAGCCAGCGCCATCGGCAAGCAGGCAGACACGCCGAGGCCGCTGCGGCGGACTGAGCCGGCCAGCATAATGGTAGGAGAAAGGACACTGTGACGAGCCCAGTAACGGGGGCGCTTGTCGCTGCCCTTCTTGTAGCGCTGTTGCTGCCCGGTTGTTTCAGTGACGAGCCGGTTGAAATGAAAATGCAGCCCGCCGTCGAGAAGCGTGAGGGAATGGCTTATTACGTGGGTGGCCCCACCTTTCTGCCCGACCGCTACGGACGGCTCAGGATAGCCCGCTTCAACGGTCCGGTACTCGACCCGGTGAACCGTGGCCTGATGATTGGCGTTGAACGGCGCGATGACGACAGCTTCGAGTATCGCACCTGGATAGACGGCAGGATGGTCGCGCGCTCTTCGGGCTTTTTCGACGAAGGCGGGTTCATGTGGTTTACGGAGAGGGAACAGTTCAGCCCCGAAGGCATTCGCCTGAACAAGCAGGTGTTGACCTACGACGACGAACAGCAGGTCATGCACAGTCACGCGGAACACTTCGACGGAGAAGGCGCCGTCATTACTACCCTGGACCTGGACATTCCCTACACGCCCGAGCCGGACGACCTCGACGACGGTAGCTCCGAAGAATAAGCCCGAAGGGCGACTGTTGCCGTGCGCGTAGTACCCGTCCCCCAGCTCTTCGATAATTATGCCTACCTCGTCATAGACGAGCGGAGCTCTGAGGCTGGCGTTGTTGATGTTTCCGATGCGGGGCCGGTTGCCGAGGCGGCCGAGCGCGAGGGCGTGACCCTGGTCGCCGTAATGTCGACCCATCATCACCCCGACCACGTGGGCGGAAACATGGACCTGCTGGCAATGCAGCCCGAGGGCGCCATGCGGGTGTTTGGCTATGCCGGCGATGCCGAACGTATTCCCGGAATCACCGACCCGCTCGACGACGGCCAGGACTTTGAGATGTGCAGAGCAGGTGGCTCGTCCGCAGTACGTGGCAAAGCTATTTTTATTCCTGCCCACACCCGTGGCCACATAGCCTACTGGTTTGCCGACGAATCGGCGGTGTTTACCGGCGATACCTTGTTCGCGGCCGGCTGCGGCAGGCTGTTCGAGGGAGACGCTGCGCAGATGAAAGCATCGCTTGAAAAACTCGCGAGCCTTCCTGACGATACCAGGGTCTACTTTGGCCACGAGTACACCCAGTCGAACCTGGCGTTCGCCCTGACTCTCGAGCCCGGCAACGAGCAACTGGTGAAGAAAGCCCGCGACGTCGAGTCGCTGCGGGCCCAGGACCTGCCTACCGTCCCGAGCACGATAGCGGAGGAGAAACTCACCAACCCCTTCCTCAGGTCGGACAGCGAAGAGCTGCGCGCGTCGGTCACGGCACTGTCTGGGGAATCGCCGGTTGACGACGTCGCCGTCTTCGCTGCCACGCGCAGGCTCAAGGATAATTTCTAGGCCGCTGCTACGGACGCTTGGCCGCCGCCGGGTTTGCCGCGGGCGGTAAAGGTTCCAGTGGCCGGTACACCTGCAGGGGCCGCTTGGCGTGAGGAAAAATGCTTACACTTTGCCGGCTGTAGCGGCTCCCCGCCCAGGCGTCAAAGTCGCGGCGCAACGGCCCGTGCCAGCGTCGCCCTATTACCATCAGTCGCGGAGGGTCCTTGTCGAGATCGGCCAGCAGGGCGTCCATTCCTCCTGACTCTGCAGCGGCAAAAGCGTCGACCCCGAACCACATGTAAGGCCACTTCCAGCCGTTGCGGCGATCGAGGTGGAGCAGCAGCTCGGGTACGCCCACGGCGATAACGCGTGCTCCCGGGGGCAACTGGCCAGCCAGTCGTTGGAATCTGGCCTGCTGCGTGGCCAGGTCAAGCGGGGGCAACAGGCGATCGCGGCTGGGGGTCATGGCCAGCACGAGGGCGAGCAGGGGCACTGCAAACCGCAAGTGGGCAATGGCTCGGTGGGAGAACAATCGCGGCAGGCCCGCGCCGAGCAGTGCCGCCATCCCTGGAACGAGCAGAAGCGTGTCCGGCCAGGCCTGGAAGCTCACCAACGTCATGCCCAGGTAGGCGGCGGTGGCCACTGCCAGTCCCGACACGGAGTGGTCGCGACGGGCCACAAACAGCCCCAGCAAAGCGGGCACGAGCAACAACATTTCCGGCCCGTTCCATGTGTTCAGCTGGCGCAGTACCCTGGCGACGCTGCCGGAGGGTGCGCGGGCGTGAAAGGCTATGTAGTCAAAGTTGAACGTCACCGCCTGTGAAAAGAAATCAGTCAGCGCGCCGTGATGCCACAACCAGGCCAGCAACAGCGCCACCGGCGCAGCCGTGCCAGCCAGCAAGCGCAGGAGCGACGACGGCGTGCGCCGGAGTTCGAAGGCAGCACCCAGCAGGAAACAGAGGCCCGGTTGCCAGCACAAGGTGGCAGCGCCGGCGGCTATACCCGCAACGATCGGGCGACCGCTGCGGGCCGTGAGCAGCGCGGCCAGGCCCAGGGCAACGGTCAGCACCTTGGGCCTTGCCCCTTCCGCCGCGGCGACTACCCACTGGTCGGCCGACAGCATGAACAGGGCCGACGACAGTGCCACCAGTAGCGCTCGCCGCCCGCCCATTAGAGCAAAGAGCAGGGCCGGGGCCGCCGCCGCGAACAGCAGGAACAGCAGGTGCACCCCGGCCACCGGCCGGGCGCCCACGGCGCTTGCTGCCAGCGCTCCGGTGGACCCGAGCAGGGCGGCCAACGGTGTCTTGTGAAGAAAAATATCCCTGTAGGGTATAAGTCCGCGCGAAACCTCTACCGACATGTAATCCCAGGTCGCGGGGTCCAGGCCCAGTGGACGCGAGAGGGGGTCAAAGCTGAACAGGAAAAGCAGTGACAACAGGAATACGAGTGCAGTCGCAGCCGCGTCGCCGGGCCCGGGGAAGCGAGTATCCTGTGGTGGCTTGTCCAGTGCGTCTCTATGGGCGCGGGGTCATTGGCCCCCGCGCCGCTCTTCTGTTTATCCTGCGCAGCCTTAGAATAAAGCCATGAGTAGAATGATAGGTCTCACGGGGGGCATAGGCTCCGGAAAATCCACGGCGGCCGCCATAATGGCGTCGCTCGGTGGAGTGGTTATCGACGCCGACCGTATCGCCCACGAGATTTATCTCCCCGGTACCGACGGGCACGCGGCGGTGCTCGGGCTGTTCGGCAATGCCGTGTTGGCTCCTGACGGAAGTATAGACCGGCAGTTGCTCGGGCAAGTGGTCTTCAACGACCGCGGTAAGCTCAACCAGCTCAACGGGCTCATTCATCCACTGGTGCGAAGCGAGGTTGCGGGGCGCATGGCCGATGCCCACCGCGACCACCCGCAAAGCGTGGTCGTGGTTGAGGCCGCGTTGATGACCGAGACCGGCTGGACCGGCGGTGAGGGCGAACTGTGGGCCGTGCTCACCGACCCCGAACTGGTGGTGGGCAGGTTGGTGTCGGGGCGGGGCATGACGGTAGACGAAGTGAAGCTGCGGGTCGCCGCGCAGACCGACAACGCGGCGCGCCGCGCGGTGGCCGACCGGGTGATCGAGAACAACGGTACCGTGGACGAACTCGAACGCGCCGTCGAGGTCGCTTGGTTGGAGTTCACCGGCGAAGGTTCGGCTGCTTGAACCTGGCCGATCGTATCGAGCAGGCCGCCCGGCGCTGGGCCGACGATATCGTACTGCTCACTGTCAGCTCGGATCCTGATGATCCCGGGGGCGGTCCTGTAACGGGGCAGACCACCTGGAAAGAACTTTACTCGATGGTATTGGGGCTGTGTTCGGGTTTCGCTGATGGGGGCTTGCGCCGCGGCGACCGGCTTGCGGTGCTCATGCACAACAGTTGCGAGATGGTGGCCAGCGAGTGGGCCTGCCTCGTCGCCGGGTTCGTGTGGGTGAGCTTCAACACGCGCAGCTCGGCGGTCGAGCTCACCCGGCTGTTGGCCGATTGCAGTCCCGGCGTGCTGCTGGTGTCCAACGAGTGCGCGGGGCTGGTGGGGTCGGTTCAGATTCCCGAGGGTTGCCGGCTGGTATTCGTGGGGAGCGAGGAATGGTTGCAACTGCTGGCTGCTCCGATGGGCAAAAAGGGATGGGAACAGGAGGGCTGGGCCGCGCCCGCTGAAGACGATCCTGTAAGGATACGCTACACCTCGGGGACCTCGGGCAAACCGCGCGGGGCCGTACAGCCGCTGCGTTGTTACGACGCGTCGGTTGAGGCGGTGACCGAGGTGTTGGGCGACCCGGGCCGTGACGAGGTGTTGTTGCAGGTGGCGCCGATGACCCACGCCGCTGGCGCGATGCTGTTGCCCTGCTTGCTCGGCGGTGGGCGGGCGGTGTTACTCGATCGTTTTGATGCCCGCTGCTTCGGGCCCCTGGTGCGCGTGCACGCCGTGACCTCGGTTTTCCTCGTGCCGACCATGCTCGCACGGGTTCTTGACCGCGACGCCGCTGCCTCCGACCTCGCTTCGCTGCGTAGGATCATCTATGGCGGCGCGCCCATGCCCGTGCATCGGCTGCTGCAGGGCCTCGAATTGCTTGGCCAGGTGTTCATACAGATCTACGGTCTCACCGAGTGCACTTGGCCGGTAACAACGCTGCTCCGGTCCGAGCACCCCTTGTCGGGAAGCCTGGACGAACGCAGCAGCAGGTTGAGATCCTGCGGCCGGCCGGCGCGACGGGTCGAAGTGCGGGTAGTCGACGAGTCGGGGCGGGATGTAGTGGGCGCGTTGCCGGGCGAAGTGCTGCTGCGCGGCCCCAACACGATGAGTGGCTACTGGCAGGCTGGCAGAAAGTCGACGGCCCGGGCTTCGGCTGACGAGGGCGACTCCCGCGGGCTCGACGAGCAGGGCTGGATGCATACCGGTGACCTCGGGTTTTTTGACGACGAAGGTTTTCTGACAGTGCTCGACCGGCTCGATGACACCATCATCACCGGTGGCTTCAACGTCTATCCGCGCGAGGTGGAGGACGCCTTGTCCAGCCATCCCGCGGTACTGGAGTCAGCCGTGGTCGGCCGCGATGACCCCGAGTGGGGCCGATCGGTGCACGCGGTGGTCGTGTGCAGGCCCGGCACCCAGGTCGACGAGCAGGAACTCAAGCAGCACTGCGCGGCGCTGTTGTCAGCTTACAAGAAGCCGCGCACGGTGGAGTTTGCCGACTTCCTGCCCCGCAATCCGTCGGGGAAAACGCTCAGGCGCGTGTTGCGGAGCTGAGCTCGGCGCGTTCAAGGGCGATTTTAAGCAAGCTGTCCACCAGCTCGGCCGATTGCATTCCGGCCTCGGCCCACAGGCGCGGGTACATGCTTATCGGCGTGAAACCGGGCATGGTGTTGACCTCGTTAAAGAGAACCCGCTGCGTGGATTTCTCAACAAAGAAGTCGGCGCGGCACAGGCCGTGGCAACCGGCGGCCCTCCAGAAACGGCGAGCTATGTCTTCCATCTCGGCGAGGGTGTCGTCTTCGAGATCGGCCGGCACCAGCAAGGCGGTGTCGCTGCTGCCGCTGTACTTCTGCTCGAAGTCGTAGAAGCCGCCAGGCGAAACGATCTCTCCGGGCGGCGAGATCGCCACCTGTGACCAGTCGCCGAGCATCGCCAGCTCTACCTCCCTGGCATCGGTGCCCTGTTCGACGATGACCCGCTGGTCCCAGCGCCTGGCTTCGTTGAGCGCCACCTGCAGGTCTTCGCCCGAGGCAACCCTGCTGATACCTACCGAGGAGCCAAGGTTGGCCGGCTTGACGAAGCAGGGGTAGCCGAAGGCCTTGTCCAGCCGCGCGGCTGTCTCGTCGGCGTCGAGGCCCGAAGCGTCGAAGAACTCGACCTGGGCTATTCCGGCGGCGGCGGCCAGCTGCTTGGTCAGCAGTTTGTCCATGCACAGGGCCGAGGCCGCACAGCCGGAGCCCACGTAGGGCAGGTGGTTGCAGTCGAGCAAGCCCTGCAGGCTGCCGTCTTCACCACCGGGCCCATGCAGGACCGGAAACACCAGGTCGGGCCTGGCTGCGTCCACGCTTGAGCCGTCGTCGAGATACAGCAGCCTGCTGCGTGTGCCGTCCCAGGCCAGGCTCACCGCTCGCCCGGCCTGCTCGTCCACGTTTACCAGCTCGGTGGCTGCTCTTTCGAGCAAGTCGTCAAAATCGCCTGCCTTCCAGGCCCCCGAGCGGGTCACTCCCAGCACGGTGACCGCGTGGCCGGCGGCCAACAGGGATTCGCGCACCGCGCGGGCCGACCTCAGCGACACCGGGTGTTCGCCCGACGGCCCCCCGGCAAGGAGAAGTACGTTAAGCGAGTCGCCAGCCATGGCTAGACGCTTTAGCACCGGGAAGCGGGCAGGCAAAAGTCGCCCGTCGGGGGGCGGCTTGATGCAAGTGCAGGTTATGCAGGAAAAATCCTGGACGAGTATAAGCTGAAGCGTGGGTTTGAGCCGCCATCAGGCTTATGCATAAGTAATCCAACAGTTCACCGCGCTGTTGATAACCAACAGTAATAGCCGGGGCGAGGCAGTCATGCATATAGAGACACTGAAGATTTTCTGTGACGTGGTGGAGAACCAGAGCTTCTCACTGGCCGCCACGCAGAATTACATAACCCAGTCGGCCGTAAGCCAGCAGGTACGAGGTCTCGAGGAGCGCTACGGTAAGCGCTTGCTCGACAGGAAGCGTGGCAGCGTCAGGCCCACGGCCGCCGGCGACATTCTCCATCGTGGCGCGCGCGAGTTGCTGCATACCTTCAACGAAATGGAGGCCCAGCTGCAGGGGCTGAGCAACGTGGTGACGGGCAGCATACGCGTGGGTACCGTTCACAGCGTTGGCCTGTACGAACTTTCAGAACCGCTGAAGGCCTACTTCGCCGATTTTCCCATGGTCAACGTCTACCTTGAGTACGACCGTTCGAGCCACGTCTACGAGCAGGTACTGCGGGCCAACGTCGACCTGGGCATCGTTGCTTACCCCACGGCCCGTGCCCAGATCACCGTGCTCGATTTCAGGACCGACCAACTGGTGGTCGTCTGTATTCCCGAACACCCGCTGGCCGAGCGCGGCAAGGTTGCGCTGGCCGATCTCGAGGGTGAGAAGTTCGTTGGTTTCGAAAAGGGCATCCCCACCCGACTGGCTCTCGATCGACGTTTTGCGGAGCGTAACGTCGAGGTCCAGTACGTCGCCGAACTGGACAACATCGAAATGGTCAAGCGGCTGGTCGAGGTAGGTGCGGGCATTGCTATTATTCCCGAGAAGGCCTGCATCAACGAGGTCAACAACGGCAGCCTGGTTAAACTCGAGTTGACCGACCCGGGCATGACGCGGCCGATCGGCATAATCCACCGCACGGGTAAGCACTTCAGCCCGGCGGCCGAGAAGTTCATCGAGTACATGCAGTCCGCGCCCAAGTCGGATACGGGCTGACACGGGCGGTGCCCGGCGGTCCGTTCAGCTCGAGGCGAAGCCCTCGCGAAGGGCGGGCACGACCTGTTCGCTGAAAAGCTCGAGTGAATCGGGCTCGCCGAAATCGCCAAAAAGAATGGTGAAGTCTGTCACCCCACCCCTGGTCTTAGCCAGCAGGCTCTCGGTCACCTGGTCGGGTGTGCCCACCACGGTCATGGTGTCGATGTCCACGAAGCTGCCTATCATGAGTTTTGCCAGTTCGAGTTTATCGGCCACCTGTTTTTCGTCGCGCCCGATGATCACCGCGGTCTGCTCACTTATGGTTATCTCGTCGGGATCACGTCCGACTTCCCTGCAGTGGGCCTCGAGCACCTTTCGCAGCCTGGGAATCTCGGGCGCCTCGGGCATGGGGCAGTTCCAGCGCGTAGCGTGTCGCGCGACGATGCGCAGCAACACCTTCTCGCCTGCGCCGCCCACGGTTATGGGCAAGGGTTCCTGCACGGGCCGGGGCTCGCAGGGAGCATCGAGCACCTTGTAGTAGCGGCCTTCAAAATTTGTGCTCCCCCCGCTCAACATGCCGCGTATTATTTCGAGACCCTCGTCCAGTCGGTCGAGGCGTTCGCGTATGCCGGCAAACTCGAAGCCGTAGGCCAGGTATTCTTCTTCCATCCAACCGCTGCCCATGCCCAGCTCGAGACGGCCGTCGCTGATGCGGTCGAGTGTACAGGCCATCTTCGCCACCAATGCCGGGTTGCGGTAGGAGTTGCAGCTCACGAGCAGGCCGAGCCGGAGCCGGTCGGTGGCCTCGGCCAGGGCGGACAGGGCGGTCCAGCCCTCAAAAAAATCCAGGCCCCGGGATCCGCCTGCAAAGAAGTGATCGACCAGCCAGAGGCCGTCCCAGCCCTGTTGTTCCAGGAGCAGGGCCTTGGCTCGAAGGGCCGGCCAGTCGGTGGCTACTTGCGGTAAGAACAGGGAAAACGTCAGGTCGCGCTTCATAGTCACCTCCTGGGCGAAAGCCGGAAGCTACCCCCGCAGCCCGGTCATGGCCAGCCACCTCCCTGCCCCTATGCGGGGTACCCTTCTTTTGCCGCGGGCTTGGGCGAAGGCCGCTCACAGGAGTATGATCAAGGTGTAGTGGCGAGACGCGACAGCGAGGAGGGCGCGGCCGAGGGTTTGTCTCACAATCCCTTCCGCGACGCGCTTGAGCAGGTAAAGGGCCGCGAGCAGAGCCCCGAGGAGGGCGCTGGCCGCGTGGCCTCACCGGCCGGGCCGGCAGCGCCTGCAGGCGAGGACACAAAGGCGGACGGCGGGCATTTTAGCCCTTCTCCTGTTGACGAAATCGCACAATTCAGGGAGGCGGTGGCGGGGACGAGTCCGCTCAGTAGTGGCGGTGGCCCTGTCCGCTTGAGGTCCAACCGTCCCCCCGTTGGCAGCCGAGGGCTCAAGGATCACCGCTTGGAACAGGTGGCCCGTTCCATGGTCGACCTGGGTCCCGCGCAGGCGGCCAGGCAGGGACTGGGTCGCGACCTGGTCTCAAGACTGGAGCGAGGAGAGTTCCCTGTGCAATCCAATATTGACCTCCATGGCATGGTGTTGGAAGATGCCATCGATGCGGTGCGCGTTTTCATTGCGCGCTGCAGGGCGGCACGGGAGCGTTGCGTACTGGTGGTAACCGGCAAGGGCAGGGGCTCGAACGGCGGTCGCGGTGTGCTTTGTGAGGAAATACCGCGTTGGTTGTCAGCGGTAGGAGCTGACCTGGGCGTGGACGCGTACAGCAGCGCGCTTCGTCGTGACGGTGGAGACGGAGCGTTGTACCTGCTGTTGAGCACCCGCTGATGGGCGGGCGTACAGCGGCGGAAGGGTTGCGACTCGAAGAGTGGTGGCGGGGTAGTGGCGGTTGGAAGAGTGGCGGTCAGTATAGCGGTAGGAAATAAAGCGCCCGCGCTTGCGCAGGCGGATCCCGGACCGGGGCAGCACGGCAACTTTGTCCTCGTAGGCAACGACGGTGACGTTTACGAATCAGTACGCGGCGGCGAACCACATCGGCTGACCTGGGGCTGGGTCGAACAGGACAACCGGCGCTACTACGCCTGGCCTGTGTTCTCGCCGGCGGGCGACAGGCTGGCCTGCCTCGGCGTGTGTGCTGGCCAGGAGACCGAAACCGACTCGGCCCTGTATCTCGTAGAGCGTGACGGTGTGAGCATGCGGGAGCTGTGGCGCAGCACCCAGGTGACCCCGGTGTGTCACAACTGGTCTGCCGACGGCAGGCACATTGCGATACTGTACGAAGCCAGCGATGGCCTCCACCTCGATCTCGTATCGCGTGGCGGCACCGTGGGACTGGATGGCCCCACCGTGCTCGAGGCCCTGGAGCACGGCTCGCCGTTGTTCTGGTCCTGGTCTCCCGACCCGGTGGTCGGCATGCTGGCGGTGCACGTTGGTGGCAGCGCGAGTTTATCCGAAGACGCACGCTTGTTGTTGCTGGACGTAGACGAGTGCGCGGTCGAGATCGCGAGCCTCGAGCCCGGCGAGTTCCGCGTGCCGGTGTGGTCGCCCGCGGGTGACAAGATGGCGTACGTGGACGCGAGCGCCGGCGAGCAGGAGTTTCTCGCCGTGTACCGGGTCGAGGATGGCGTAAGCGAGATCGTGTGCCCGGTGGAGGGTCACGTGGTCATGGACTGGTCACGGGACGGCCGCACGCTGGCCATTTCGCAGGCCCTCGGCGAGAGCCCCCACGTGTTTACCGGCGTCACCCTGGTCGACGTGCGCAGTGGAAACACCAGGGTGGTTCACGACAGCGACGTGGTGAGTTTTTTCTGGGCCGGCGAGGGCAACAGGCTGGTGTCTGTGGGCGTTGACGAAGGCCAGGGCGTGAGGATATCGGTTTTCGATGACAAGGGAGACACCAACGGCCCGGGCCCACTGCTCATACCCAGCCCCGAGATGGCCTATTTTCTCCAGTTTTTTGACCAGTTCTCGGTTTCTCATCCCCTGGTTTCTGCCGATGGACGGTCGCTGCTGTTGTCCGGCCGCTTGACCGACGCCGCCGGTGGAAACCCCGACGACAATCTCCCTGACTCGGTTTACCTGGTCGACCTCGACGAGGGCTCCTTGATCACCGAGGTCGCCCAGGGCTGCTTCGCCTGCTGGAGCGGAGGGTGAATACGAGGTTCGGGCCCCAGCACCTGCTCAGCCTGGGCAGGGTGTTGCTGGGCCTCCTGGTCCTGTTTGAGCTGGCCCGCGCCCCGACGTCTGCGCTGGTCCTGCCTGCTGTCGTGCTCGCCTGCCTCAGCGACTGGTACGACGGCAGGGTGGCAAGGAGCCGACACGAGGAGAGCAACACCGGCCGCCTGGTTGATAACCTGTCGGACGCCGCCTTCCTCGCCCTTGCGTTCACCGGCTTCGCGCTCGCGACCACCTGGAGTCACCCCCTCACCGGTTCGGCTGTGCGTTACACCGAGCACGCCAACTGGCTTCCGGCCGCCGCCCTGGTCCTGTCCTTCGGCAGTTACTCGGGCAGATGGTTGATCACTGCACGGCGTGGCCAGGACATGTTGAGTTCAGAACGGGGACACGCCGCGGGCGTAGCCAATTACGTACTGGTGCTACTGGGCGGCCTGGCGGTTTTTCCCGGGGTGTTTGTAACGCGTTGGCTGCTTGAGCCCGCCTTCGTTACGGTTGTGCTCATGAACGCCACCGCGGCAGTAGACAACGTCGGCCTGGTATTCAGCGCGCGGGTTTCTCAAAAATGAAAGTCATCGGCAGGACGGTCATCGTTCTTGCGGCCGGGCTGCTATTCGCGTGCACGCCCATCACGCGCTTCTACGAGATCCACACCGACCGGCTGACCTGCGAGCAGGCCAACCGTTACGTCCACGACTCGCTGCGGCAGGCGAGAATGACGGTGACGGCTTTTCGACTGGCGTCGCCCGGTAGCCCGGGTTTCATCAGTGCCGAGCGTCACGACAAGAAGGAGACCGTTTCAGGCACTGTCGAAATACTCTGCGACGCCAACGGTGTTCACATTGTTCCCTCGGAGATCGGAATGGGCGGCGAGCAGTACTTTGAGAGGGTGGTGTTCCTGTCCATAACCGGCCGCGCCGATCTCAGCGCCGAAGACGTGAGGGCGGCCGACCTGAAGAAGAAACCAGCGGCCCCGTCTGACGCCGGCGTGGTGACCGTGACGCCACCGCCGCGCAAACACGTAGAGCGAAAGAAGAAAGCCGTGGGGGTAATCGTGACGCTGGAACCGATCCGCGGTTTTGCCACCGTACTCGATTTTGAGGCGAACCTGTCGGCCGCCGGCCTGCTACCGGTCAAAGTGAGAATAGAAAACGGGACCTCGCGGCACTACCGGTTTCACCCGGCCGATGTCGTTCTCAGGCGCGCGGGCAAGAGGCTGCGCGCTTACCCGCTCGAAATGAACGTCGCCGTGTCGAGTTTGCGCAAGGCGGGCCGCAGCGCCGAGCAGGCCGGCGAATCGCTGGGCGATGTGAAACGCGCGGTGGTTATCATGGAGCGCCGCCTGCTGCGCCCGGCCCAGCTGGAGCCGGGACAGGTCGTCGAAGGTTTTGTCTACTACAGCGACGGTGATTACGATCGCGCGCGGGTCATCATGGCCGACCGTGCAACGGGCGAGACCGAGGGCTTCCTGGTCGAGCTCGAAGACGGCGGCTGAACTGAACGGCAGCTTTTGCCAGTGGCGCTCAGGAGCCGGCCTGGGCGCGCAGGTCGCCGACCAGGCGGCGGATGTCGGCGGCGCGGGGATTCCCTGCGTCGGTGTGCGCGAGCAGGCCTTCCCAGGCGCTGAGCGCGATCTTCCTGTAGCTCCGGGCCAGGGCCTCGTCGCCGTCCTGGGAGATGCTGGCGGCGTCCTTGAGAAACAGGACGCCGAGTTTGCGCAGCTGCTCGTTACCCTGGTTGCCTTCAAGCCCGGCCAGCCGGCTTACCGCGCGGGCGGCCTGCGCTGGATCTTGCAGGCGACGGAAAGAGTAAGCCCGCAGCACGAGCACCTCTGGCAGCAGGTCAGCCTGCTCGGGAAACTGCTGCTCGAAGCCGGCAAGCCTGTCCACTGCCGATAGCTTCAGCGATTCGTTTGCAGCTTCGAGACGGCCCGCCAGCGCGGCGGCCATGACCGTTGCCCTCGCCTCGAGCGGATCCAGCAGCCCGGCGGTGCCTCGGCCGGCGGACGTTCGCTTGCGGAAGTCGCTGGAGTGCGAGAGAAAACCGTCCAGCGACGCGAGAGCGTTTGCCAGCTCGTCGGTATCGGGGTCATCGCCCGGGTCGCGGTCGGTGATCGACTGGAACGCACACTGCGACGATTGGAATCTCGATTTGAGCATGAAAGCGGCATCGCCGCGCACGCGTGCGAAGGCGTCGGCGCAGTCGAGGTACTGGCGATGGTCGCGGTGCCACTCGCCCATGCGAAACCAGGCTTCCCATGCGTTCTCGTGGCCGGGCGCGGCGTCGACGAATTCACGGGCGAGTTTCGAGTAGCGCAGGGCGGCGTCGTCGCGCGCCTGTTCGTCGGCCGAGAGGTACAGCGACTCCGCGGCCTTGAACCTGAACCAGGCGGCCTGTTCCCGGGCTACCGGGCCGGCTCCTTCAAGGGCCTGCCCGAGCTCGGCGATGCTGGCTTCCCACTTGCCCGAGTGGAACAAGCAGAAGCCGCGTCCAAGCCTGGCCTCGGACAGGTATTCACTGCGTTCAAAGAGAGCATCGTACAGCGGCCGCGCCCGCGGACAGTCGCCGCGCCTTCTCAGCGAGTCGGCGATGAGCAGCGTCACGAATCCACCGGTGCCGGCCGCCGCCCACTCCAGGGGGTCCTCAACCCCGGCGTCTACCAGCTGGCTGGCCTTGGAGCGCCAGTAGCCGGGGCTGGCGTGTAATCTCTCGAGCATGCGCGCCGCCTCCAGGCGCATGGAACCCCTGCTGCGGTCGTCGTAGCGGTCGCGGTATTTTCCAAGGCCCAGCAGCAGGGCCTTGGCCCGAAGGAACGCGGCGCGCAGCCGGTCCTCTTTTTTGCCGGCACCGGCCAGGAGGCTAGCGGTCTGTCGCAAAGCGGTTTCGATTCGACCGGTGGCCAGGGCGATGTCGGCCACGGCTGCTCGTATGTCGGTGGCTCGCCCGGCAGCGGGGCTCATTTCGAGCGCGGCATTGAGGTCGTCGAGAGCTTCGTCGTAGCGCTTCATCGCCTTCAGGGCGAGGCCGTGTCCGTAGAGACACTCCAGGACCACGGCACGATCGCCCGCACCAAGGAAGTCAGCGAACCCCCGTTCGGCGCGTTGCAGTAGCCGCGTGCGTTGCTGTCCGCGACTTTCGTAGCGCATCGCAAGCTCGTAGCGAATCCAGTTGAGTCGATAGAGGAGCCTTTGCGCCAACACCTCGCGTTGCTTCCAGGCGGCCCTGTCCTGGGCGGCCTCGAGGTCGCCGTCCACCTTTATGACGTCGTCCTGCATGCGCTGGATCACGTCGGTGTACCGCTCGCGTATCTGCTCGACGGTCGACAGCGTTAACTGCGCGGTGGGGCTGTCCATCGTTCCGCTGCCAGCCAGGCGGTGGAACAGGTCCACGGCTTTCCCGGCTTTCTCGGTAAGCGATTTTTCCGCATCTTGATTCCAGGCGCGACGGTCGAGCGACTCGGCCCGGGCCGCCACCGCGCGGAGCTGGCCGCGCAGCTCGTCCAGCTCATCGGCCGCCGCGATTCCCGGCAGCAGCGGCAGCGCCGTCAACACGGCCGCCACGATCACGACAGCCAACGCGGCGCCAGTTCGAGGCGATGGCTTCACAGGCGCGGCGCCATCCCCGTGGTGCCGCTGCGCGAAGAAAGCGGAAAGACCACGTTGGCCAGCGACAGGCGCAGGCACTGGTTGTAGAGGCGGATGACGTGTTCGTAGGGAATCGAGGCAGAGGCATCGATGACCACCAGTGATTGCTCGGGGATGCCCTTCAAGTGCTCAGCCACGGCAGCGAAGTCAGCCGCGGGCCAGTCATCGATGAAGTACTGCACGCTCTCGCCGGCGTGGACCAGGCGCACGATGGTTTCTTTTTCCTGCAGCTTCAGGTCGAAGCGCTTCTCTTCCATTTCGCCACCCATGGCGAGCTTTGAAGTCAGCAGGCCCTCGACGGTCGCCAAGGAAATGGTGAACAGGAAATAGGTGAGCAGCAGGAACACGCAGTCGATCAGCGGCGCCATGTGGAGCTCGCCCGATCCGCTACCGGGGCGCGATGTTTTTGGTCGACGCAAGGCCCTACCTCTGCTCCACGTTGTCGGCGGCCTGCAGGGCGGCGAGGCTCACGTCGGTGACCCCGGCGTCGGCAGCCATCCGCATCACTGCCTGTACGTTCTCAAAACGACTCGAGCGGTCGCCGCGTACTACGATTTCCAGTTTACGATGCTCGCTGGCCTCTGCCTTGCGGGCCTCGATGTAGCGGTACAGTTCAGCCCTTGACCGTTGTACGCCCGACACCAGGTACACGCCTTCGCCCGACACGTTGACGGTCACGAGCTCAACGCGCTCGTCGGTTACCTCGCGGGCCTGGTCGGCGTTGGGCAGCTCAATGGTTTCTTCTCCTGCCTGGCCGAAACGGATCGACATGATGAAGAAGGTTATGAGTAGAAAGGCCATGTCTATCATCGCGGTCGCTCGAAATGAGATCGCCCTCGGCCGATGTGAGTGAGCCCCTTTCACTTGCCGGCGATCCCGTTCCTCAACGGCGACACCGCGTCCTCGGCCTCGGCCACTACCTCGGCTGACAGTGCGTCGACCCGGTTGCGGAACATGCCGAAAGCATACAAGGAGGGGATGGCCACGATCAGGCCCATGACGGTGGTCATCAAGGCTTCGAATATACCGCCCGCGAGCCTGCGAGGATCAACGCCACCGACGGCGACCGATATCTGGTTGAACGAATTGACCATGCCCATCACGGTACCCAGCAGGCCGAGCATGGGTGCGATGTTGGCGATCATGTTGAGGTGTTCGATTTTTCGCAGCAGCCGACCGGCGTTTTCATCGGCGCTGTCCTCCATCGCCTTGACGACAGCTTCGTAGCCACGGTCGTGTTCCTTGACACCTGCCGAAACTACGCGACCAAAGAACGAGCTTTCGCCCGAGCCGGTTTTTGTCTGCAGCTCGGCATAGCGTCCTTCGTCGAGCATCTTGCGCAGGTCCACGCGTTCTTCTTCGGGCATGAGGGTCTTGCGCCTGATCGACAGCGTGTATTCCACGATCAGGGCGACGGCCACCACCGACAGCAGCAGGATGACGTAGCCCACGATGCCGCCAAACTGCACGAGGTCCATGAGGCTGTAGTTGAGGGCCCCGTTGGCAGCCTTCGCAGCGCCTTCCTGGGCCGCCGCCGGCGTCGCCGACATCAGGAAAACAGCCGACAGCACTAAGGCGGTGGCGTTGAAGACGGCAGCCTTGCTCACCGATCCGGGCGTGATGGAGTTTTTACGCTTGTTCATGAAAAGGGGCTCCTCTGTTTTTTCGATTTTCAGTACACGGCATTGTAACGGTCTACTTCTTTCTGCCACTGCGAGCCGAAGGCAAAGTAGAGCACCTGCTCGGCCAGTTCTTCGTCGCTGCCGAGGGCGGCCATTTCGCCTCCGCCCGCGCTGGCCATTGCCCGGTAGCTGCGCCGGACTTCCTGGTAGAATTCGGGCAGGGGCGAGATTTTGTCGGGGGGCTCGCCGTACAGCCAGGTGTGGAGTCGGGTCTCGTAGCGTTCGTGCATGCGGCGGGTCAGGTCGATGGTGCTGAGTACGCCGCCGGTACCGTTGAATTCCCTGGCCAGCGCATCAATGGCGTCGAGATCCGAGGCGTGCGGCGGAGAGCTGCCAATCACGATGATTACTTTCTTGGACCTGCGTCGCCACGACAGCTCGTCCATGGCGGCTTCGACGCCCTGCCGGACGCCCTCTTCCCAGTCGCCACCACCGCCGGCTTCGATATCACCGATAAAGTTGCGGATCTTGCTGCCGTGAAAACTGAGATCGGACCAACGAACTACGAAGCGTTCTCCGCGGTCACGAAAGGCGACTACTCCAATTCGGGCTATCGGCACCAGCTCCTGTATGCGGCCGACCAGCTGGAGGCTGTTGTTCTTTATATCGTCGATGACGTCCTGCATGCTCGCGGTCGAATCGACCACCAGCGCAACGTCCAGTCCCGACTTGCGCAGGCTGCCCAGGAAGCTACCGAAACGGGCCGAGCGGCTGCCGGTGCTCGCGGTAGGGTTGTGGCGAGACGACAGGTCGCGCAGCCGATCGGCGCTGGGCATGGGAGCGGCAAAGCTGGCCAGCTCGGGTAGGCGCACGTCCCGGGGCCGCACCCTTTGCACCTCGATGGGCTTTATCTCGACCGTTTCAATGAGGTTTTCGAGGTCGGCTTCATCGACGCTTTCTTCCTTGAGCGAAAGATGTACCCGCGTTTTATCTGATCTCAGCCCCAGGCCGAAGCCTTCTCCGCCAGCCGATATGGTGATCGTGGCCAGCAACAACACCAGCAGGAGGTGGAACAGGGCCGACACCGTGTAGCCCTCGAGGCGGCGGCGAAGCCCGGTGCTGTGCCTCAGGGCAAGAAAAAAGCGCTTAATGAACAAGGTCTTGCAGAGTAGCCGTCGCGCGGAAGGCTGACAAGACGGTATTTTGGGCACCCCCTTAAGGGGGGCCGCTGGGAGGGCCGATTTTTGTCTTTCTCCGTCGGTGTAGTCAGAATGGGGAGATATGGCTACGGTAATAACCGACGATTGTATCAACTGCGCCGCCTGTGAGCCGGAGTGTCCGAACACGGCGATCTACGAGGGCGGAGTAGAGTATCAGCACCAGGGCTCGGCCCACCGGGCGCTGTCCGACGATTTTTTCTACATAATTCCCGACAGGTGCAGTGAGTGTGTTGGTTTTTTTGACGAGGAAGCCTGCGCGGTGGTCTGCCCCGTTGACTGTTGCATTCCGGATCCCGATCGTCCGGAGACCGAAGTGCAATTGATAGAAAGAGCCCGGATCCTGCACCCCGACGAGAACTTCGGCGACAGCTTTCCGTCGCGCTTTTCGGATGACGCCGGTGGGGACGATGCGGGCGAGCCTGCGGCAGAGGCTGGGTCCGCTGCGACTGAAGGCGCGGCGGCTGCGACCCCGGCTCCCGCGGCGGCTGCGACCCCGGCTCCCGCGGCGGCTGCGACCCCGGCTCCCGCGGCACCCGTGGTGGAGGCCAGCTCGGTTCTCGACTTCCCGGTGCCCGTGCTGTGCCGGAGCTGCGAGGGTGAGTACGAAGTAGACTTCAGGTTTCTTACCCCCGGTACCGTGCTGCGTTGCCCGCTCTGCCAGGCTTCGTTCAGTCCTGGCCAACGGGTGTTCCTCGAAATCTCGCGTAGACTCGACCGCTACGTTGACTTGATGAACGCGGAGGTTGACCGCCACGAGTCGGCGGTCAAGGACGAGGTCGAGAGCCACGAGGCCAACATAGCCGATATCAAGGAAGCCTCTGCTGATGAGCTGCGGCGTATAGTCGAGTCGCTGCTGGAACGCCCGCGGCGGTCCATGTTCGGCTGAACTCTACCGGACCCCCCTGTTTTGCACTCTGATATATACAAGTTACTTCTCGAAAGTCCCGATGAGGGCAACCCGGCTCGCCTGCTGCGACATGTATTCCCCGGTAGCGGTGAGGACACCGAGTTCGGCCGCAACTTTCTTCACCGCTTGCTGAGCGACGACGCACGTTTCAGCAAGGACAGCGACAGCGGCGACTGGAAGGCGGACACCGACAACCACTTCAGCAGGGATTTTTCGCGTGTGCCGTTTGTCGTGGTCGACCTCGAGGGAACAGGCAACAGCCCGGGCCGCGGGGGCGTCACCGAGGTGGGCGCGGTGAGCTACACTGGCGGCGAGATCACCGGCAGGTTTGAACAGCTGGTGAACCCGGGATCGCCTATCCCCCCTTACGTTTCGCGCATCACCGGCATCACCGATGAAATGGTCGCCGACAAGCCTCCCTTTGCAGAGGTGCTGGCCGACTTCGTCGAGTTTGCCGGCGACGCGGTGCTGGTGGTGCACAACGCGGCCTTCGACGTGACCGTGCTCGATACCGGCTGCCGCCAGCTACTCGGACGTTCGTTGGACTTGCCCTACCTGTGCACCGTGGAGCTGGCCAGGCGCACCTGGCCCGAGCTGAGGCGCGTGGCGCTTGACTACCTGACCGAGCACTTCGAACTCAAGGCCGACGACAGGCACCGCGCGTTGGCCGACGCTGAGGTCACGGCCGGTGTGCTCGGCAAGTTCGTTGAAGACATGAGGGGGCGGGGCGTGTCGACCATAGAAGGGGCGCTGGCCCTGCTCGACGAAGAAGAGCCCCGACCTCGTCACGAGATAAATGTCAGCCAGCAGTGTCTCGAGGCGCTACCACGCGGACCGGGCTGTTTCAGGATGATCGACGCGGGCGGCGATGCGCTGTACGTGAGCCGGTCGGACAACGTGGCCGAGGCCGTGCTGCCGTGGTTCGTGGGTGCGCCGCATCTCAGCGACCGGCAGATGGGCATGGCAGCCAGCACCCGTGACGTGGTGGTCAAGGCGGCGGGCTCCGAGACCGAGGCGGCCATGATAGAGGCCGAGCACGTGCGGCGGTACGAACCGACCTACAACCGTGGCAGTAAGCATCTTCCGCGACCACACTTCCTGCGGGTCACGCTTGAAGATGAGTTCCCGGCCGTCTACGTAGCTCCGAGGCTGCGGGCCGACCGGTCCCTTTACCTCGGGCCGTTCGGGACACCCGGGCTGGCCGAAGAGGCGGCGCGCTTGTTTGCGGCGCGTTTCGGTCTTCGCACCTGTGCCGGCGAGCTCGATGTATCGACGGATTTCAAGGCCTGCGAGCTGAAGGGGAAGGGTCGCTGTTCGAGCCCCTGCGACGAAACCGTTGATTCCCAGTCTTACGCGCAGCAGGTGCAGGAGTTCAGGGCAGCACTCGACGATGACGCCTTCGACGTGGAGGAAGTGCTCGGCAAATCTTCGAGACGCCGCTCGCGCAGGAGTTCGGCTTCGCGCATAGCGCGCGTTCACCGCAAGCAGCCCCTGCAGTGGTACGGCCAGCATTTTCTCGCGGTGTTGCCCGCTCTCGATGGTGGCAGGATGGTGTACGCGGTTGCCTGGGGACGGCTCGCGTCGACGTTTACCCTTCGAGCTGCCAGCGACGTTGAAAAACTTGAGAAGTGGTTCGAGGCTCTGGGTAGCGAACCCCCGGATGGGCGCATGATGGGCAAGGTGGCCGTGTCCACGAGCATACTGGCCGACTGGGCCGTAAAGCATGGGGGCCGGGACGGCAGCCGGGACGGGGAAAGCATGCTCAGGCTGGACTTAAGCGACCCCGGGACGATGGCCGACGCTTGCCGGCAGCTCCGGGCCGAGTTGGCCGCCTGACGTGTTTCGGCGATTGAGCCTTCCCTTACCATCATCGCGACAGCTATCCTGAAGAGAGGATTCTCCGGTGACCCCCGCGGACAATGTAAGCAGCGACTCTGAGTTGGCGGTCGGCCAGGAAGGCCGGGCGAGCGCCCTGTGGTGGCGCCTGGTCTCGGAGAACAACGCGTGGCTGTTCGGCGCCGCGATCCTGATCGGCGCGGTAACCGCGTTGGCCAACGTGGCCTTTCACTGGGCCATCGACGGCGCCCACGATCTTTTCTGGAACCAGCTCGGCAGTGGCCTTGGAATTGGTGGCCGAGATGTTGGCGACAGCGTGCTGGACGGGCTGGGTTCGCTGCCCCGGAGGTGGTGGCTGGTTCCCGTCGTCCCCATGGCCGGCATGTTCCTGCTGGTCATACTCGACCGCTGGTTTCCCGGCGAGGTCCAGGGCTACGGCCTGCCCAATTTTCTTGAGAAGGTAAACATCAAGGGCGGCTTCATCCGTCGCCGCTGGATAACGCTCAAGACCCTGTCGAGCGCCATCACGCTGGGGTCGGGCATGAGCGCGGGCATCGAGGGGCCGATCGCGCAGATAGGCGGCTCGATTGGTTCGACGGTTTCAAGGGCCATACGTCCGTCGGCCGAACGCCTGCGGGTGCTCATAGCCTGCGGCTCGGCGGCAGCGATCGCCGCGACTTTTTCCAGCCCGATCGCCGGCGTCTTCTTCGCCCAGGAGATCGTCCTGCTCGGCGAGTTCCAGTCCCAGGCCTTCGCGCTCATAGTGTTGGCGTCGGGCGCGTCCACGGTGGTGTCCCAGTACATGCGCGCCGATCACCAGGTTCTGCACGCGCCATCCTTCGACTACCCGATAAACCACGAGCTGCTCTTCTACGTCTTGCTTGGCCTGATGTGCGGCCTGCTCGCGGTTTTCTACATCAAGTCTTTCTACGGGATAAGAGACTGGTTCCAGCGCTCGCGGCTGTCGCGCAGCGTCACCCCCATCCTGGGCGGGTTCATAGTGGGCGTGTCGTTGATATTTTTTCCGCAGGTCAGCGCCAGCGGTTATGCCACCATGAACGAGGTGTTCGCCGGTGGCCTGAGCGTGGGCCTGCTGTTGTCGCTGGTACTGGTCAAGATCGCGATGACCGGCGTGACGCTGGGTTGCGGAGGATCGGGCGGGGTGTTTGCCCCGGCCATGTTCATAGGGGCCGTGTTCGGGGGTGGCTTTGCGTCGCTGGTGAACATGCTCATACCCGGGGCGCTGGGCGCGAGTGGCAGTTTCGGGCTCATCGGCATGGGCGCTTTCCTCGCAGCCGCGACACACGCGCCGATGACCGCGATATTCCTGTTGTGGGAAATGACCAGGGACTACAACGTGGTGCTACCCATCATGATCACCGCCATAACGGCCACCCTCGTGGCCCGGCGCCTGATGACCGACAGCATAGACAGCTACGACCTGAGTCGCCGCGGACTCGACATACACGCCGGCGCCGAGGCCAACCTGCTCAGGGGGCTTTACGTCCGGGGGCTGGTGAGCAGGGACTTCCAGCAGATTCCCGAGTCGATGGCCGTTACTGATTTTGTGCGCTACGTTACTAACAGCCACCACGTGTACTTTCCGGTAGTGAACCGGGATAACGAGTTGACCGGGATAATCAGCATGCAGGACCTCAAGACAGTGCTGTTACACCGTGATGCCTGGCCGTTCCTGGTTGTCGGCGAGCTGGCAGAGACCGATGTACTCACCGTTTCGGGCTCGGATAACCTCTACGATGCCATGCAGTTGATAACCGCGCGCGGACTGGAGCAGGTGCCGGTGGTCGATGAATCCGATCGCAAGCGGGTCATAGGTATGCTCAAGCGAGCCGACCTGCAGAACTTTTACCAGAAGCGCCTGCTTGCCAGGGAGCTCCACGGCTGATATCCGCCCGGGGGTCAAGGTTCAACGGCGATGGCAGGAAAGGGAATAATCATAACGGCGGACGACCTCGGCATGTACCCCGAGGTGAACGACGCCGTCATGGATGGCTACGACTCGGGTATCATCTCGAGCACGGGCCTGCGCGTTAACGGTCCGGCTTCGCGGTCGGCCATGGTCTCGGCCTCCATGCGTTCGGGGCTGGGCACGGGCCTGCACCTGGTCTTGTGCGAGGGCACGTCCACGCTTTCGCGGCGTCACATACCCAACCTGGTCGACGCGGGCGGCCGCTTCGTGGACCGTCCCCTGGAAGCCATGTGGCTGTACCGCAGGGGCGGTGGACTGAAGAAGGAGCTGCGTGCCGAAATTCGCGCCCAGGTCGAGAAGTTCCTTTCCGGCGGTCTCGTACTGAGCTACGTTTCGAGCAGCTACGGCCTGCACCTTCTGCCCTCGGTGCTGTCTATTCTCAGGGAGCTGTCGCTGGAGTATCCGATCTGGGCCATGCGCAAACCCTGCGGCCCGACCTGGAAATACAGCAGGGAATTCGTGGTGGGTGACTGGGAGCGACGCGTCGAAAATGCTGCCATGCGCCCCGCTCTTGCCTGGGGACGACTGCGCTCGGGCAGGTTTCGCGGACCCGACCGGGTAGAGATACTGGGCCGTCATCGTCCGGTGACCGAGGGTGGCATGGTCGAGTTGCTCGCTTCGCTCAAGAGTGGCGTCACCGAGTTGGTGTGTCACCCTGGATCATTGCTGCCGCGTTACGACGGCATGGGCGAGGCCGCTGCGCTCACCAGCCCGATGGTTCGCAATGAACTCGCGGCGCGGGAAGACATCGACCTGGTCTCGTACCGGGATATTTCGGAAGAAGCCTGAGCCCGGGGGCGATAATCCCGACGGCAATTAAATCCCGAGGGCGACGCTGAGCAGGCCGAGGAAGACGAGGAAGCCGAGCATGTCGGTTCCCGCCGTCACGAACACCGAGGAGGCAACCGCCGGGTCTGCTCCCAGCCGCCGCAAGCCCATGGGCACGAGCGTGCCGAGGGCCGCGGCGATGAGCATGTTGATGATCATCGCGGTGGCCATGACCGAGGCCAGCCTTACGTCACGCGTCCACGCGTAGACAGTAGCCGCGGCCACCGAGCCCAGCACCGTGCCGTTGAGCAGGGCGATTGTCAGTTCGCGGATTACGATGCGGCGGGTGTTATGCGGGCTCAGCTCGCCGAGCACCAACCCGCGTACCACCATGGTCATCGTCTGGACGCCCGCGTTGCCGCCCTGGCTGGCCACTACCGTCATGAAAGCCGCGGCGATGGCCACCTGGTGTATGGTGTCCTGGAACAGCGAGACCGCCGCCGCGCTCACGGTGGCGGTCATGAGATTCAGCCCCAGCCACGGAAGCCGGGTGCGCAGGGCCTTTACGGGCCCGTGCAGGCCCAGCGGTTCGTCGCCCACGCCGGCCATCTTGAGCATGTCCTCGGTGGCTTCTTCTTCGATGACGTCGACCACGTCGTCAACGGTTATGCGACCGACCAGCAGTTCGGCAGCGTCGACAACCGGTAGCGAGAGCAGGTCGTATTTTTCGAACAGGTGCGCCACTTCCTCCTGGTCTACGGTCGCGCTTACCGACACGAGGTCACTGAGCAGGATCTCGTCCACCGACGAACCGTCGTCGGCCATGACCAGGTTGCGGACGGGTACGTAGCCTACGAGCTTTTTCTTGTGGTCGGTGATGAATACGTTGTGAATATCGTGAAAATCATCGCGGTGTTGCCTGAGGTAGGTGCGCACCTGTCGCACGGTGGTTCCAATATCCACCGACGCTACCTCGGTTTTCATAATTCCGCCGGCACTGTCGTCGGGGTAGGAAAGCAGCCCCTGCACGTCCCGCCGGGTCTCCGGGTCGGCCCGGTGCAGGAGCATCAGCTTGCGGTCTTCGGGAAGTTCGCCCAGAAGATCAGCGGCGTCATCGCTGTCGAGGCCTTCGAGCAGCGCGGCGATGTGTGCGTCGGCCAGGCGCGCGAGCAGGGCCGCACGGGCCGATTCGCCGACGTCGCTTATGACCTCGGCCGCGCGGTCGTCATCCAGTACCGAGAATACCGACAGGCGCTCGTTATCGTCGTCGAGCTGGTCGAGGATCTCGGCTATGTCGGCGGGGTGAAGGTGGGCGGTTTCCTGGCGTAGTACCAGGTCGTCGGCCAGCGCTGCCGCCGCAAACACGCGTTCGCGTGCTTCGCGCTCCTGCTCGACGGTGTCGCTCATTTCCGCTTTTCCTTGTCCCCGTGCCTCGCCCTGGTCAACAGGAGAGCCTCCCCGTCCGGGTCGCCGCCGTAGGTATAGCGCAGAACCTCCTGCAAGTAATAGTCGCCGGCAGGCGGGAGGGAATTCTCGTTTACCAGCAGCCAGGTGTCCTGCCCTTCGAACAAGGGCAGGTACTCGTCCACTCGGTATACGTTGCGACCGGCGTAGAAGACGGCTCCGTAGTCAAAGCTGCGGTAGAAAAACATCGGCGCTTCTTTTTCGGGGAGCTGCACGTTGACCCTCGCCATGAAATCGCGCAGGCCCTGTTCTCGTCCGAGCTGTGTTTGAAACACCAGTGGCAGCGCGAGCTGCGTCACGGCAATGGCCGAGGCGAGCAGCAGTGCCGACGCGACCGGTTTGTGACGGGCAAGGGCTGCCACCGCGCCGCTCGCGCCCAGCAGCAGCGTGGCCGCCCAGGCAAGACTGGCCACGGGATTGGCCGCAATGGTATCGCGGATAACCGGCAGGTTGGCGGCGTCGCTGCGACTGAGCAGCGGGTTCAGCCAGGCGGTGACATCGACTCCGAGTGCTTGCGCGACCACCACGATGAGTGGCAACGCCAGCACGGCGGCCACCAGGCTCGCCAGCCAGGAGAGCACGCGCGAGGGCCGCGCGTCGGGCGCGGCCTGGTCGTTGGACGCCATCGACGCCCACCAGGCGCCGTAGAGCATGGCCAGCGCCGGGTAAAGGCTGAGCAGGTAGACGCCTCTTTTCGATCCGGCCAGCGAGTAGACGAGCAGCGTGACTGCAAACCAGCACAGCAACAGCGTGGTGGCCTGGTCGTGCTCGCCGCGGCGTGCGCGGGCCACGAGGCCGACCACCAGGCCGGGTGCGAACAGGCTCCACGGTGCAAATCCACCGAGCAGGGCGGGCAGATAGTAGAGCGGGGAGTGTACGTGGCCCACACCCGGCGCCTGGGCACTGACAAGTCGCTGCAGGTTCTCCTTCATGACCAGCTTTTCGAAAAACGGCATCCCACCTTCCCAGCCGGCAGCCAGGTACCAGGCTGCCGCCAGCGACAGGATCGCAAGGCCTTTGCCGGGGCGCAGCCGCCGCAGGTATTCGCGGTCACCGCGCAGCAGCAGGAAGCAGGCAATAACGGCTACCGGGATCACCAGGCCTACCGGTCCTTTTGCCAGTACGGCCAGGACCGCGCAGGCGTAGAAACCCGACGACAGCGGTCTGCGGTCACGCAGGTAGTCGCGCATGAAGAACAGCAGCGCGCCGGTCGTAGCCGCGGCCAGTACCATGTCCACGCGCGCGGTGGTGGCCGAGATAGTCCACTGCACGGTGGTGAGCAGCACCAGGGTTGAGAGGAAAGCAGCCAGTGGTCCGAAGAATCTCGCGGCGGCGGCGGCTACGGCGGCGGCGCAGGCTATCGATGCCGCGGCCGAGGGCAGGCGCGTTGTCCATTCCGAAACGAAACCCGCGGCGAGGCTCACGAGCGCACCCAGCCAGTGAAACAGAGGTGGTTTCGACGGCATCTCGTGGCCGTTTCTCAGCGGCAGTATCCAGTCCCCGTTTTCTACGATGGCCTGCACGACAATGGCTTCGCGGGGTTCACCCTTGGTGTAAAAGGGGACCTGCGAAATCGGTACGACGTAGAGCAGCGAGGCCAGCGTCAGCAGCAGGGGCAGCAGCAGGAGCCAGCCTCGATTGTGGTCCCCGGTGGTCGTCGCGGCTGTAGGGGCGGCAGTGGCCGGGGTGGCAGTGGCCGGGGTGGCAGTGGCCAGCGTGGCCGGCGCCCGCGAAGTGCTTGGAACTGGTGAGGGCGGCGGCGACACGACGCGCGATACTAGCTTGCCCGCGCAGCCGTTTCACCAGCCGGGCGCCTGCTGCCGCGGCCAACGGCGGGCTTGCGCTGGCGTGTAAGCCAGACCGGGGCTAAGCTTTGTCCGTGGCCGAGCTGCAAACGAGACAACTGCCCAGGCTGGGATCCGACGAGCTGGCGGATCTGCCGGGGCAGGGGCGCAGGGTGCTGCTGCTCTACAAGGCCAGCTGCCCCACCTGCCGCATCGCCCTGCCCCTGCTCGAGCAACTCTATCGCCGGGGTGAAGGCATTATCGACATCGTGGCCGTGTCCCAGGACACCCTGGAGGAGACCGAGGACTTTGTTCGCGACAACAAGATAACCATGCCGGTGTACCTGGATAACCCCGGCTGGCCGCTGTCGACCGAGTTGGGCCTGGCCTCGGTACCGGTGCTGCTGCTGCTCGATGGAGACTCGCTGGGGTCGGCTATCGAAGGTTTCAGCCGCGAGGAGTACCGGCGGGAGATGGAGCTCATGGTCAGCGCCGCAGGGCTGGAATGGGATTGTGCCTATCTCTTCGATACCCCGGAGTTACCCGACTTCAAGCCCGGTTGAGGCAGCCGTCACCTGCAGGGGTAGTTATCCCTGTTCTCCACTGGCGACCCGCTGGTCGTTGCCAACCCGGCCGGGCTGGTCAGCCGGTCTCGAGCAGTTCTTCTTCGGTTACTTCAGATTCGCCGTCGTCGCTGCCGGCCCACACGATCTTGCGGTAGTCGAAGTTGCGGTTGCCCAGCAGGTCGGATTTCACCACTTCGAAGTAAGGGGACAGGTCGAAGTCCCGTGGTGTGACCAGGTTGGGGTCGCAGGCTGTGAAGACCCCGTCGCTGACGAGGTCGGGCTCTGCCCGGCCGAACCACCTCTTGCGTGGCTTGCCGGTACCTACCTGCACGCGCCCGGAAACCCGCGGCGATGTAACCAGTGGCTGGACCGGGTAACGTACCTTCTGAAAGGCAGAGGTTATCTGGGCCGAGCAGATTACTTCCTTGGACAAGGTGCCCGCATGCTCGAGCATACTGCGCCGGAAGCGCTTGGGAACCAGGGTCACCGGAAAGAAGTAACGGAGCAGGTCGAATATATGTTCGACGTTGTACTTCGAGCCTATCTGGTCGATGACGGTGGCGAGCACCGTGTTTAGGTCACCGGGTCGCAGCTTGAAGGGGCGGCATATTCTCACGTTGTGGTTGCGGTATTTTGACAGCGGAGCGGAGGCGACGCCGTTCTCGACAGTGGCCTCGACCAGCAGTGTCGAGGCTTCGTCACCGTATAAGCGGCGAAGTTCGTCGGCCTGGGGCCCACCTCGCTTGAGCAGCGCGTCACCGACGTAGAGCGCCGAGTGCGACCACGAACTCTGCGTCAGGTACTTGATGACTTCGCTTATGCGTTGGCTCCCGTCCACCAGCAGAACGTCGCCCGGCTGTATGACATGGCGCAGGCGACCCATGTCACTGGGCAACAGTTGCCGGTAGCCCATGCGTTCCCTGACAAGGATGGCCGTCAGACGGCCGATGATGAACTGTTTCAGGCGCTGGTACATGTGCTCGCGGAGCTGTCCGCAGTCATACATTCTAGCGCCCGGAGGGTCCACTGGGAATGCGTTTTCGCCGGCCGGGCTGATTTTCCCCCTACCGGGTGGCGGCTTTTCCCGCTAAGCCGGTCTATGGCCGCGGCGGCGCTGCGCGTCAATGGCGCCCCCTTGCGGGGGTCAGCCCAAGAACAACTGTTGAAGGACCACGCCCACCGAGATGGTGGCAAACGCGATGTAGAACAGGCTCACACTCGACATGGCCAGTCGCGCTGTCATCGAGGGTCGGCACAACTCGGGCAATTCGCGGATGTTGCTCCACAACAGCAGGGGGCAGTAGACCGCCATGGCTATGCCGCCGAAGAAGCCGGCCGAGAGCAGGAAGACAAACGGGGGCAGAGCCCCCCATGCCCAGGTGAGCGCGGTGCCCACCACCATCCAGCCCAGGGCTATGCCCCGGTACCAGTCCTTGAGGCTCCAGCGGCGGCTCCAGCGGTAGTTGTTGCGCAGCAGGTCTGAGCAGCTGCGAGCCACGCCGTCGAGCAAGGTGAGCTGGGTGGTGAACAGGCAGGCGATGCCTATGACCATGAAGAGAATTTTTCCTCCCGGTCCCCACACGGTGTCCAACAGCACCGCCTCTTCGTAGAGCAGGGCCTCGTTGGACGGCACGATGCCGGCCGGGTGCAGCACTGCCAGCGCGGCAAAGATAAACAACAGTATCGTCACGAGGTTGGTGAGCCAGAAAAAGATCACCTGGTCACGGGCCATGTGTTTGAACCATCGTTTCCAGCGGTCAGCGTTTGCGCTGTTATCGTCCGGGATCCAGGCTTCGTTTGATTCGCCGGAGTCGGCCAGGTGCCCGCACATTCCCCAGCCCTTGTCGCGCAGGTAATACGAGAACAACAGGTTGGCGGTTCCCCCGGCGCCGGCAAAGACGATGGCTGACAGCAGTTGGTAGGGCGGCATGTCGGGTGGCTTTACGCCCACCGAGGCTATGCCGCGGGCGAGCTCGGCGACGGTTTCTCCGTTGCCCAGCCTGGCCACTATCACCAGCAGGCCCAGTAGCATGAAGAGAACCAGGGCGGTGACGATTTTTTCCATCCACCCGTAAACGTTGCGCGGTCCGAACATGACCAGCGCCACGATGGCGAAGGTGAGCGCGGTCCAGGCCCAGGGATCGCCGGGGCCATCGAGTCCGACCACGAGCACCTTGACGGCGCCAGCGCAGGTACGCGCCCAGCCCGGCAGTATCCACGACACGACGTTGAGCAGCAGGAACACCGGCACCCAGCCGCGCCCCCGGCGGGCCAGGGCCCCGTATGCGCTTTCACCCGTGGCCAGGGTGTAGCGGCCTATCTCCAGGTTGATTATCAGTTGCAGGCTCACGCCGAGCACGGCGGCCCAAGCCACCGTGGCGCCGAAGCGGGCCGTGGTGACGGGCCAGATAACCAGCTCGCCCGCACCAATGGCCAGGCCGACGAGCATGACACCGGGCCCGAGCAGGCGCATGAAGCCACGCGGCTTGTCCGGGAGCAGGGCGGGGCGTAGCGGGGGAGGCGAAACAGGCATCGGCTGAGTCGAATCCGCTGCTTTGCTCTTCAGAGTATGCCGCGGTCGAGCAGGTACTCGGCTATGAGCAGGGCACCCTTGGCCGCGCCCATCTTGGTGTTGTGTGACACCAGCATGTAGCGCAGGCCGTGCCGGTACAGCGGCTCTTCGCGGATTCGGCCCACCGAGGTGGTCATACCGTCACCGGCGTCGCGGTCGAGCCTGGGCTGCGGCCTGAAGGGGTCGTCGTGCACGTATATCAGTGTTTCGGGCATCGAAGGCAGCTTGAGCCGCGCCGCCCGCTTGCCCGCCGTGCGCAGGGCCGCGGCCGCCTGGGCAGGTGTCGCAGGTCGTTCGAGTTCCAGCGATACGGCCTCGGTGTGGCCTTCGAGCACTGCCGCCCGCGTACAGGTGCACGACACCTTCACTGACGATTCCACGAGCTTGCCGGCGACGACCTTGCCCAGCAGCTTGCGGGCCTCGGCGGTCACCTTTTCTTCTTCCGAGGGAATGTAAGGGATGACGTTGTCTATGGCGTCCAGCGCGGCTACTCCCGGCGAGCGGCCGGCCCCGGAAATGCCCTGCATGGATACCATCGATACTTTTTTGACCCCGAAGCGTTCGTCCAACGGCTTCAGGGTTATGGCCAGGCCGGTAACGGTGCAGTTGGGCTGGGGCAGGATGAATCCTTTCCAGCCACGGTTCTTCTGTTGGCGGCGTAGCAAGGTGGCCTGTTGCAGGCTGACGCCGGGCAGCAACAGCGGCACGTCGTCTTCGTAGCGAAAGGCGGAGGCGGTGCTCACGACCGGGGTGGTCTGTGCGTACATCGGCTCGAGGTCGACGGCGACGTCGGATTCCACCGCCGAAAACACGAGGTCGACGTTGTCCAGTTTCAGGTCTTCCCCGTTCTCCACGGTCATGTCGAGCACCGATTCCGGGGGACTGCCGCCAGCCCACCAGCGCAGTGAACCACTGGACTCATGGCGCAGTGCATCAGCGTATTTTTTCCCCGCCGAACGGGGGGAAGCCCCCAACCGAGCGATCCTGAACCAGGGGTGCTGGGCCAGGGCCGCAACGAATTGCTGCCCGGCAATACCCGTGGCTCCGACAATAGCTACTTTCATTTTTTTCATGCCGGTCTCACCTGTAAGTGACAGAGTTTACGCGTGCCTGCAGGGGATTGAAACCAGTTGCGGCTTGCCTGGGCAACCCTCGTTGTTTGAACGATCGTTAAGTGGTCCGGGCACATGCGCTGTGTGCGAAGGGGGGGGGTGAACTTGCCCGCCACGGCCGCCGGGGCTACTGTAATTGTGTATGGCACGTTCCTCCGCTCGCAAGAAAACCCAACGCACCGCATCGGTGCACGAGTTTATGGCCCCCTTCGTCCGACGCGTACTCGGCTGGAGAGTAGGACCCAGGGGAGTACTCACGGCCAGGTGTTCGGTGGCGGGAGTCATCACGGTGGTGCATCGCTTTCGCGATGGGTGCAACGGCGACATCGTCGATCACCGCATTGCCCAGTTGAGGCCGGAGAAAGAAAGCGGTTACAAGCTCTTCTGGAAAAAGGGCAACGGGCGCTGGGCGGCTTACTACGACGATCGCGGAGACGCGGTCGAGGGTTCTCTTGCCGACTGCGTCGGCGAAATCTCCCGCGACCCCTTCGGCTGCTACTGGAATTCCTGACCTCCCCCGTTACAGTCAGTCGCTGTAAAATGACCTCTCCTTTCTGCGTGCCTCTGCGTCTTCTTTCGTGTTGTTTCTTGATTGCCACCTTGCTGCCGGGCTGCGCAGATCAACGACGGGTGCCGCGAATAGATCCCGTGCTGCGGGGTTGGGAGCAGGCCCAGGAGCCGGTAGACCTGCTGCTGCACGCGTTCAATACCGGCACCATGCGTAGCCTGCCCGGCGTCATGGCCAAGGGCGGAAGTTGGCAGGAGGCCAGCGAAATTCCCGTCCCTGCTTTCGTGGTCGAGCACGAGAGCAAGGGCCTGCTGGTGTTCGACACCGGTTACTCACCTGCAGTAAGGGATAGCCCGGAGCAGTACCTGGGCCCACTGCTGGCGGCGCTCGATCTCTGCCATACCGAGCCCGGGCAGTCCTTGCCCGAGCAGATGTCGGCGGCGGGCCTGGACCCGGCTGACGTCGGCTACGTGGCGGTTTCACACTTGCATTTTGACCACGCGGGAAGCGTGGAGGCCTTTGCCGGGGCCACCCTGCTGTTGCCGCGCCGCGAGGAAGAGGGCGCGTGGGGTGCCCGCTGGTTCGAGGATTTTTTCTTCGAGCAGGACTGGGACGACCTGGAGCGGCGCAGGGTTATCGACTACGCGGCCACCGAGCCCTGGGCAACTTTTGACGGGCACCACGACGTATTCGGCGACGGCAGTGCCGTGCTCGTAGACCTGCATGGCCACACCGCGGGCACGCAGGGGCTGGTCCTGAGGGGCCGCGGCGGGGTGATACTGCTCACCGGCGACGCGGCTTACACCGAGGCCAGCTGGCGTTACCTGGCACAGCCGGCCTTCGCCCATAACATGGACGACTGGTGGCAACAGGCCTGGCGCATAAACCGTTTCGTGGGTTTGCTCGAAGACGAGGGCGGTGTGCTGGTGGTACCGGGCCACGATCTCAGGTCGGTACGGGAGGCCGACCGCGCCGACCTGCGTTACCACGAGTTCGTGACCGTGCCAGCCGTCCAGGCCGTCGCCGACTGATGTTTTACACGATGTCGGTACACGTTGGCCGTACTTGGTATACTCGTTGGGGGCAGGGGAGCGTCGGTGTACCGGGAAAATAAAATCATAGTGGTCATGCCCGCGTACAACGCGGAGGCTACATTGCGTCGCACCTGGGAAGAGGTAATGGCCCAGGGCGTGGTCGACCGGGTGATCGTGGTCGACGACGGCAGCGCCGATCAGACCGCTGCCATAGCGCGCACGTTTCCCGATACGACCGTGCTCAGGCACGACAGCAATCTCGGCTACGGAGCCAACCAGAAAAGTTGCTATCGGCTCGCCCTCGAAGAAGGCGCCGACATAGTCGTGATGGTACACCCCGACTACCAGTACACGCCCAGGTTGATTCCCGCGATGGTGGCGGTGATAGGCAGCGGACTGCATCCCTGCGCCATGGGTTCGCGGGTGCTCGGTGGCTACGCGCTCAAGGGGGGTATGCCGCTGTGGCGGTACATTGCCAATCGCTTTCTCACCGCGGTCGGCAACTTGCTGATGGGGTCAAAACTGTCCGAGCTGCACAGTGGCTACCGCGCCTTCTCCAGGCAACTGCTCGAGGAGTTGCCGCTGGACGCCAATTCCGACGATTTTGTGTTCGACAACCAGGTCCTGGCCCAGGTCGTGTGGCTCGGCTACACGGTGGCCGAGATCAGCTGCCCTACCAGTTACTGCAACGAAGCGTCGTCCATTAATTTTCGCCGCAGCGTGGTCTACGGGCTGGGCTGCCTGCGCACGGGTGTGCAATTCAGGCTCGCGCGCGCCGGGCTGCTGAGCTCGCCGCTGTTTCCGCCCGCCTGAACGTACTTCTTCGGTTCGGTTTCCCCGGGGCGGTAAAACCTGGCCGCCAGCGTCTACAGGCCGTGCCTGTTGCAGTCTTCAAGCAGCACGTCCATGGCCATGGCCCTGAACCTGCCCCAGTTTGACCAGGACGGGACGATGTCTCGCAGCTTGCCAGCATAGTCGGGTAGCTCGGCCGGCTTGGCCTCGACCCACTCGGTTATTTTCTCGCCGGGGTCGTTGCTCTGCAGCACGCCCGAGGTTTCGCGGGTGAAGAACAGGTAAGTACAGAACCTCGACACGCGCTTGCCGTCGCTGTAACGAATGGCGGCCACGAAGCGGGCCACGTCTACCTCGAGGTTGGTCTCTTCCCAGATTTCTCGCAGCAGTGCGTCTTCTATCGCCTCGCCTTTCTGTATACCGCCGGTGGGAAGGCGCATGACCGAGCCCGGGTAGCTGGCCTTGGTCTGCAGCAGGAAGCCACCGCTGGGCCGCAGGATGGCCATGCAGACTTCGCCGAGGCGTCGCCGCGAAACCGGCGGAAAATCCAGCGAAGGCAACTCGAGGGTAAGCTGCCTGGGCGCACCGTACTTACTGGAGAGATGCTCGAGTTGCTCGTTCACGCTGCTACGGGGCTCTCACGCGAGCCGTGACACGAATGATACACGAGCGCAGGCACCGGGGTAAGACTCGCGGTCGTTTTGCAGGAACGCCAACAGGCGGTCGCAGGTTTCAGACCGCGGCTACGTCTTCAAAACGGCCGCTGGACACCGAGCGGTAGCAGGCCTCGGCCACGGCTACCGCGGCCAGCCCGTCACGGTAACTGGCGGCCGTGGCCCCCCGCTTGCCCCCCACGCCGGCGGCAAAGGACTCGAGTATGGCGGGCACGGTCATCACCGGCGCGCCTGGCGTGAGCTCTCGCGGGCCGTCGGGGCCCAGGAAGTGAAGCGTACCCAGAACGTGGTCACCTACGAGCTGGCCGTGCTCGCCCGAGATTTCAATCAGGCCGTTACGGCTGTTGCTGCTTCGCGAACAGTTGACCTGGGCCAGGGTGCTGCCGTTTGAGAGCTGCAGCGAGGCGACGAAGTTGTCCTCGGTGTCGGTGGTCACTGCGCTGCGCGTTGAGCAGGCCACCGAGGATACCTCGAGGCCGGTGAACCAGCGCAGCAGGTCGAAGCAGTGGACACCGGTGTGCATGATGTTGCCGCCGCCCGATCTCGCCGGATCGTCGAGCCAATCGAGTTGCAGCTGCGGCGGAAAACGCTGGCTGAAGGTGAGTGTGTCGATGCGGCCCAGCCTGCCGATTTCGTCGCGCATGGCCAGGCAGAGCGAGTTGAAGCGCAGGGTGTGCCCGGCGATGCAGTAAATGTTGGCCGATTCGACAGCCGCGAGCATGGCCCGGCCAATTTCGAGGCCCGCTGCGACGGGCTTTTCGACCAGCAGGGGTTTGCCGAGTTTGGCCGCCAGGGTCACTAATTCGGGCAGCAGGGAGGGTACGGTCACCAGCACAACCGCGTCGACGTCGTCGCTTGCAATCAGTTCACCTGCGTCGCCCGTCCAGCGACAGCCAAGGTTTCCGGCCAGGGCGAGACCCGCTGCTTCGTCGCGGCGGCAGATGGCCGTCAGTCGCAAAGCCTCCACGTCCTGCGCCGCGTGGCGCGCGTAGCGGCTGCCGTGGCGGCCCAGTCCGATGATTCCGAGCTTGGTGGACTGCATGGGTGGTCAGGCCCGGCGCTTGATCCAGTCGGCCACGGCGCGGCCTATTTCTTCGCCCGAGTCTTCCTGCACGAAGTGAGAGCCCTTGACGGTGACTTCTTCCTGGTTATTCCAGCCGCGGCAGAACTCGCGCGCCGCACCGACCAGTATGGCCCCCGGCTCAGCGTTGACGAAGAGCTTGGCGACGTCGCAAGTGGTGAGCCACTGGCCGTAGTTGGCGACGATTTCGACCACGTCGGCGGGTTCGCCTTCGAGCGGAATCTGTCGTGGCCAGGTCAGCGTGGGCCGCCGGTCTTCACCCGCCTGGGAAAAAGGTCGGCGGTACTCGGCCATTTCATCGTCGCCGAGGTCGCGCAGTATGGAGCCGGGCAGTACCTGCTCAACGAAGACGTTTTGTTCGAGTACCATGTCTTCGCCCGCTTCGGAGCGGAAGCCCTGGAAGACGCCGCGGGCCGCGTCGGGCCACTCGTCCCAGGTGAGAGGCATTACTATGGCTTCCATGTAGGCGATGCCCTTCACCGCGTCTGGGTGGCGGCGGGCCCAGTCAAAACCCAGAGCCGAACCCCAGTCGTGGACCACCAGCGTCACGTTCTCGGTCACGCCCAGGGTCTCGAGTAAAGCGTCGAGGTATTCGCGGTGCTCCACGAAGCTGTAGTGGTCGGGTCCGCTCTCGGGCAGCTTGTCGGAGTCGCCCATGCCCACGAGGTCGGGCGCTATCAAGCGGCCGAGTCCCTCGAGCGGAGGCATGACGTCACGCCACAGGTAAGAAGACGTAGGGTTGCCGTGCAGCAGCACTATGGGGTCGCCCTCGCCCTGCTCCACGTGGGCCATGGCCAGGCCGTTGATCTCGGTGAAGGTCTTGCGTTGTTTCCAATCCGCCATGTCAGTTTCCTGTGAAGGTTGGTCGTTTCTTGTTGACGAAGGCGTCCACGCCCGCGCGAAAGTCAGCCGTGCGGCCCGAGTCGGCGATGGCCCTCGCCTCCAGTTCCATCTGTGTCTCGAGCGATTGCTGCAGTCCTGACAGCAGCAGTGCCCTGCTGCGGCCGTAGGCCAGGGTCGGACCGGCAGCTAGTTTTGCAGCGAGCTTGTCGGCTTCCTGCTCAAGTTCTTCGTCGTCGACCACGCGTGTGACCAGTCCCCAGTCGAGCGCCTCGTCGGCCGACAGCACGCGATTGGTGAGCACCAGCTCCTGGGCCCGTCGCAGGCCGACCAGGCGGCTCAAGAAGTAGGTGGAGCTGCCATCCGGTGTAAGGCCGACACCCGTGTAGGCCATGGTGAAGCGTGCCGAGCGAGCGGCCACGACGAGGTCGGACAGCCCGGCCAGGGCCAGGCCGGCACCGGCCGCCACGCCGTTGACCGCGGTAACCAACGGGGCGTCGCCCCGCAGCAGTCGCGACCAGGCCGAGTGCATGAAGCCGGTCATCTCCTTGAGCAAGGCAGGGGCCTTGTCGCCTGCCGACGCGAAGGCAGCCACGTCTCCACCCGCGCAGAAGGCCTTGCCCGTGCCGCTTATGAGCACGCACCTCGCGGCGGGGTCTTCGTCTATGCGGATGGCTACGTCTGACAGTTCGCGGCAGGTAGGCAGGTCAAGCGAGTTCATCGCTTCGGGGCGGTCGAGCGTCAGCCGCGCGATTCCCTCTGAGACCTGGTAGTTGATGTTCTGGTAGTTGTTGGCTTCGTTGGACAAGGCGGTTTACCCCCGTCGCGACGAATCCCACGCCTGCCAGCCTGAGTCAAAGTGCATGCGTTTGAGCCGGAAGCCTCTACGCTACTCGGCCGAAAGCACCGTGACGTCCGGGGCGCTGTCGAGGCCGGTGCGCACCAGGCGAGCAGCCGAAACTCCACCGTGGATCTGCATCTCAAAGAATGCCAGCGTCGCCGCGCGCGTGAGTTCGTGCTGGCGAGCAAAGAACATGTGCGTGGGTGGAGGCAGGGGGCAGATCGGCTCGCAGGCCGACCCCGTGGTGTCTACGCCGGCAGCCGCGCCGCCGAGAAAACCCGGGTCGAAGCCGCCACTGGACGGCAGGGGTCTAGGGTCACCGGGTTGGAGAAAAACGCCGGTACAGATTCCCTCGTCGCCGTTTTCTTCGGGGGCGAAGGTGAGCCTGTCGGCGAAGCTCATGTGGGTACCGCCGTCGAGGGTAACCAGGAACTTCGACGGATCGGCCAAGCTGTAGGGCACGGCCTGGTTACTGTTGTATGGAGTGATGAGGTCCTCGTCGCCGCCCAGTATCATCAGCGGTGCGCTGCCGCCGTCGTAAAAGGTCTCGGTAAACGCGCAGGCAAAGGGGGCAAGCGCCACCACGGCGTCTATGCGCGGGTCTACGAGATCCAGGTGGTAGCCCGACAGCAGCACGGTGGCTCCGCCCAGCGAGTGGCCGGTGGCACCAACCCGCGTGGTATCAATGGCTCCGAAGAAAAAGTCGCCTGGGTCGGCGTTCATGGTCTCGAGGCTGTCGAGCAGGAAGGAAAGGTCCAGTGCCTGGTTGGCCAGGTCGAGCAGCGTCGAACCACCGGGGGCAGACAACCACGACAGCGGAAAGTTGGGGGCTATTACTATGTAGCCTCGACTGGCGAGGTGTCGGGTGAGGCCGGCCGAATCAGAGTTGACGCCACCGAAACCATGCGCGCGCACGACCACCGGCCACGGAGCACCGGAGGTCTGCAGGGGGGCGTTTACGAATTGTCCGAACGCGGGCGAGACCACGCCCGGGTACCAGATCTGTACTTCCAGGCTGCGTTCGGCGGCACCGGGAAAACTCCCGTTGGCGGGTACCGTCCTGCTGCTGTCGACCAGCGTGAGCGACTTGTTGCCCACGCCGTACTCCCGCAGCTCGGCGAAATCTTCTACGCCGAGGTCGGCGAGGTCGGCTTCGATTTCAATGTAAGCGTCGTCAACGTGGGCCGACACGGCGGCGGTGTCTCCCGTTGAAGGGCACTGGCCGCCGGCCTTGGTTTCAGCTTTATCGAATCCGGACGCGAACTTGGAGTCACACTTGGTAAAATCGGGCGCGGCAACCTTGGCTTCGGCCTTGGCCTGGGCCTTGAGAACGCAAGCCAGCTGTTTACCGGAGGCCTTGAGCTTGGCCGCACGGCACTTAGAGGCGGTCTTGGTCGAGTCGCCGTTTCCGACCAGTTCCAGTGTCACCTGCGAAGCGACCAACTCGAGCCTGGGCTCCACCGCGGCCACGGTGCCACCCGCGCGGCACTGCTCCTTGGCTTCGACCTTGGCAAAAGCTGCGGCCAGTTTGCTCGCACACTTGGACACGTCGGCGGTGGTGCCTTTGATCTCGGCCTTGGCCTCGGCCTTGAGCCTGCACAGGCCGGCCTTACCGGCCTGCTTGAGCTTGTTCATCTTGCACTTGGTCTCAGAGGTCGGCCCCGCAAGTGCGGTGGGTGCGGTGGCCAGCGCAACAAAAATAAAAAGGCCCAGAAGGGCTGCGACGTTCTTGGGGCGGACGGTCTTCATGCGGTACAGTCTCCCGGCTTACCTGCGAGGGCAGGGCCACTGCAGACTATAGAAAGGATGGGGGTGTTTTGTCCAGTGATTTAACTCGTGAACCCCCCTTGTGGGGGCTTGCAATCGTGGGTGTGCGAACTTATTCGTCCCAGGTGACCGCTGCAGCAACTACGGGGGCGATTATCGAGCCGCTGACCACACGGCGCATGCCCCACGTCCTCAAGCGTTTGCGCGACGCCTACGCGGGTTGGGACGCTCCGGTGGTCACGCTCATAGCCGAGACCACGCGCGACCCTTACCGCGTGCTGGCTTCCTGCATCCTGAGCCTGCGCACCCAGGACGGTGTCACGTCGGAGGCCAGTCGGCGACTGTTCGCGTTGGCCCCCGACATAGAAAGTCTGGCTCGGGCCGATCCGGCCGAAGTGCGCGAGGTGATCTACCCGGTCGGATTTTACAAGACCAAGGCCCCTCAACTGGTAGAGATGTGCAGACAGATAGTCGAGGATCACGGCGGCCGCGTGCCCGACGACATTGACACGCTTCTCACCTTCAAGGGCGTGGGTCGCAAGACGGCCAACCTGGTTCTGACCTCGGGTTACGGCATGCCGGCCATGTGCGTGGACACCCACGTGCACCGTATCTCGAATATCTGGGGCTACGTGTCCACGCGCACGCCCGAGCAGACCGAGATGGCGCTGCGGGCAAAACTACCCCGGCGCTACTGGCACGAATACAATGACCTGCTGGTGGCTTTCGGCCAGACCCTGTGTCGCCCGATTTCGCCAAAATGCAGCGAGTGCCCGGTGGCCAGGTTTTGTCCGCGCCTGGGCGTGGGCAAGAGTCGCTGAGACGCTCACGCTCGGGTAACGCGGCGGTACACGCGCGGCAGTTCGCCGGGCAGCGAGCTTATGTCGTCTATGACCGAGTAGCGCGCGCCGGGGCACATGTCGCGCAGGTAGTCGTGTCCCGAGGGGTCTATGGTTATGCAGAAGCTGCCCACGCCCGAGCGTTCCAGCTCCTGCAGGGCCATGGCGGTGTCGCGTATGCCGTAGGTGTTTGAGCGCCGGTCTTCGCCGTAGTCGCTGTCCTGCGGAAACCCGTCGCTTAGAAGTATCAGGTGGCGGGAGCGTGCGCTCACGCGGGACAGCTTGTCGGCCGAGTGCCTCAGCGCGGTGCCCATGCGCGTTGAGCGACGGGGCTGGATGGCACCTATGCGACCCTTCACCATCGGTCCCATGGTCTCAACGAAAGACTTGACCTGGTAGTACTCCACGTTGTGCCGGCCGTTACCCGAGAATCCGTAGATGGCCCAGGAGTCGCCGATGTCTCCGAGCACATCGGAAAGCACCACCAGGGTTTCCTTTATCAGGTCAATTACCAGGCGTGGCTCGCCGTCGCTGTCGGCCAGGGGCTCGTCGGTAGACGCGCTCATGTCGACCAGGAACAAGGTTGCCACGTCGCGTTCTTCGCGGCGACGGGAGATATAGAAGCGATCAGTGGGCGACCTGCGCGACTTGAGCTCGGCCTGGGCGTCGACCAGGGCGTTGAGGTCGAAGTCGTGGCCGTCTTCCATGCCGCGTACCTTGCGGTACTGCTCGGGTTTCATGCGGTTGAATTCCTGCCGCACCTGCGAGAGCAGCTCGCCCGAGCGGCCGATGACCTCGAGATAGTAGTGGCCGCCGTCGCCCTCGATGCTGGTCTCCTGCAGGCTGCACCACTGGCGGCGGTAGTCCGACACCTCGTAGTCCCACTCGTCGTAGAGATAACTGTCGGTGTGCACCTGTTTGCGCAGCCAGTCGCGCACGGCGGCCGTATCGCCGCGATCCATCATGGCACGCAGTTCGCGCAGCGAGTCCGAGGGGAGCTTGCCCAGCAGGTCGGTGATGTAGAGTCCCAGCCCCGGTTGCTCGCTACCGTGCGACTCGGAAAGCTTCAGAGAATCAGCCTGTTCAAGCAGGCGGCGTATTTCATCAGTGCTCATCGCCGTACCGGGGGCCTCGCCGTCGCCGTCGGCTTCGCACAGTTGCAGCTCTCGCTCGCCCGGGTCCAGGGATTCGCCGTCGTCGGGACCGGCCGTGGCCTTGTCGTTACCGGCCGCGCCGGGCATCGGGCCTGCCGGATCTTCGCCCATATCGCCGGGGTCGAGAATCGTCGCCCCGCCCAGCTCGATGAAGTTGTCAGGGTCGTCCGGGTCCTCGGCCCTCGAGTCGGCCAGGGCGAGCAGCGGATAGAGGGCGGCAAACAGGGTGGCGCTGTCGTACACGCTCGCTTCGGGACGGCGGAGTTGCCGCAGTGGTTCGGCCAGGGCCGCGGCCGAGCGGGCCAGCCGCGGCTCCAGGTCTTCGTGCTTGGCCCCGCCCACGGTGAGATGAAACAGCGCTTCGAGCAGCAGGTCGGCCGGGCGATCGGCCGCCTGCGGCGGTGGGTTGTCCGTGTAGTGGGCGCCCAGCCGTTGCATGTCGATGGCCAGGCCGGGAAACTCGCGCTGCAGGCACGCGTCTATTCTCGCCCCGTCGAGCAACACGAACAGGCCGTGTGCGAGCAGCGGGTTGGGGTAGGACTCGAGCAGGGCCGTGAGGCCCGTCGACTCGTCGGCCGGCTTGTTTTCACGACCTGTAACGGCGGGCGGCGACCAGCCCAGGCTCTTGAAGTAATCGAGGTTGAAGTCAAAGCTGCCGTACTCCCAGCGGCCGGCTACATGGGCAACGGTGAGCTTGTACATGAGCAGGTTGTCTTCGCTGCTCGAGAACAGGCTCACTCTTTCGGGAAGGCGCAGGCTTGTTTCATCGTCCGGCGACAACGGCGGTCTCAGCCAGGTGCCGGTCGACGCAACGAGCTGAAAATGTCGGCGTGACATCATGCGCAGGTAGCGTTGCATGAGGCCTTCAATCTCTTCGAACTGCATGCTCGCGCTGTGCTCGACGAGCAGCTTATGGGCTGTCCTGGTGTGTATGGCCAGGTGGGCGAGCAGCGCCGCCTGGCCGCGGTCGGCCAGTTCGCCCGCTTGCTCGAGCCATAGCTCGACGCCCTCGCGCCCGCCCTCGTCGAGCGCCCGGTGCATGGACCTGAGGTAGGTGGGCAGCGCCGAGGGCAGCAGGCGAGCCACCGCGGGTGCGCGCGACAACAAGAACAAGGCGTCGTCCTGTTCGAGGTCGTGCAGGGTCGCCGACAGCAGGCGTAGCGCGTCGGCCAGTCCTTCGGCTGCTGTTGTCGGCTTAAGCACTTCTTCGACGGCTTCGAACAGTGCACGGCGACAGTCGGCGGCAAGAGATTCCAGCGCTGCTGGCAACGCGCTTACCAGTTCGCGTGCCGCGAGAGCGTCACCGGCGGACAGGTCAGCGCAGAGCTTGAGACAGCGCTCCTGCTCCGAGGCTTCGAGGCAGGCGAGTTCGTGGGCGAGTCGCGGCGGCCAGGGGGGGGCCTTGCGGCGGCCGGGTTGGCGGGCCGACACACAGCGACTCCAGTGTCCCACCGACCCCGGGGCTAGCACGTCCAGCAGGCCGGGCATCGTTTCCACCAGCGCCCGGCCGGCCATTTCCTCTCGCCAACCGCCTTCTTCGAGCAGCTCGAGGGTGGCATCGCGCCAGGCGATCAGGGCGGTGGGGGCTAGTGTGCCGCTTTCCAGTGCCTGCGTGGTCGCCTCGGCAAAGTCGCTGCCGAGGCGACGCGAGCGCTCCAGCAGTGCGGCGCAGCAGGCCAGCCACTGACCGGGTTCGAGCGGCGCGCCTTCGCGGTAGAGATAATGGCTGGCCCCGAACCAAGCGGACGCTGCGTCGCGCTGCTCGAGATCCTGCCCGAGAAGGGTGACGGTGTCGGCCAGCCAGTCGTGCAGGCGCGCCGGTGAGTCGCGGGTTACCGCGGCAGCCGCGACCAGGAAGGAGTGCGCCAGCGTGACCGAGCGAAGCGCCAGCAGGTCGCCGGCGGCCAACAGTTTTTCGCGGTCGGCGGGTGGGAGTGAAGCCACCGTCTCAAGCGCGGCTTCGCCCTCACTGTCGTCGGCCAGGTGGCGGCTCGACAACCACTTTCGTTTGTCGCTCACTGCGTCAGTCGGGCGGGAAAATAGACGACACCAGTTCGGCCACGGCTTCCTGCGTGGCCGGGTCGTCGCTGAGGGCCCGTATCATGGTCGCCTCGCAGGCCCGCTGCCGGGTGGTGCCGTGGTTGATCAGCTGGGCAGCGTAGAGAAGCAGGCGCGTGCTCACGCCTTCTTCGAGTCCACCCGATTTGAGTTCCCGCACGCGTTCGCCGAGGTGGGCAAGATCCATGGCCGTTTCCAGATCAACGCCGCTTTCGTGGGCGATTATTTCAGCCTCGCGGTCTCGCGGCGGGTAGCCGAACTCAAGCGTCACGAAGCGCTGTCGAGTGGATGGCTTGAGATCCTTGAGTACCGATTGGTAGCCGGGGTTGTACGACACCACGAGCATGAACCCGGGATGGGCCTGGGCGATCTCGGCGCGCTTGTCTATGGGCAGTATGCGCCGGTGGTCGGTGAGCGGGTGGATGAGCACCATGGTGTCCTTGCGAGCCTCGACCAGCTCGTCGAGATAGCACACGCAGCCGCTGCGCACCGCGCGCGTGAGCGGGCCGTCCATCCACACGGTCTCGTCGCCCCGGATGAGATAGCGGCCTACCAGGTCGCTGCCGGTCAAGTCCTCGTTGCAGGCAACGGTGATGAGGGGCAGGGGCCGGTCGTCGCTGGCCTTGACGAGTTTCCACGCCATGTACTCCACAAATCGGGTCTTGCCGCAGCCCGTAGGCCCCTTGAGTAATATGGGCAACTGCAGCTTGAAGGCGGCCTCAAAGATCTCAACCTCGTCGTTGATGGGGAGGTACCATGGGGCGTTTTCGTCGTGTTCTTTACCGCTCACGGCAGGTCTTCCGGCTGGTCGAAGGCGCCGACCAACTCTACGCCGTCCAGCTTGTCCATGGTGAGGCCGCTCTCGCTGTCGACCAACGCTATGTTGATCGCGTCGTCGAGGGAGCTCTTTTCGGCCAGCGAGGACAGGGCTTTGTTGATGCGCGACTTGAAAAGATTGCGCACCACCGGTGGCATCTTGTCCATGGGGAAACTATTCAGCTTTACTTCGGCCGACGAATCAGAACTCCAGGTGATGGCGACCACCCGCGGGCCCACTATGTGGTGGTCGAGCAGCAGTCGGTCAGCGCCACGCTGGAAATCGCTGGTGGCATTGCCTTCGGCTTTGCCACCGCCGCTGTCCGTTGCCGCAGCATCGGCGCCACCCGTGCGGCTGCGCGGGGTGGGCCCGGCTGCCTGTCGACTCTCCAGTGACGCCACGAGCGCGTCGACACGACGTTTCTGTTCCGGATCGCTGGCGATGTTCCCTGCCTTCTTCAGGCTCGCCAGTGCGCCCTCGCGGTCGCCCATGCCGTTCTGCACCAGGCCGAGATTGAACCAGGCCTGCATGAAGCCCGGTGTTTTCTCGGTGACCTCGCGGTAGGTGTCGCGTGCCTCTTCGCGGCGCTCCTGGAAGAGCAGCGACGAGCCGAGGTCAGTGCGTACCGCCGCGTCGTCGGGGTCGATCTGGAGGTAACGATTGAAGAGTTCTTCGGCGCGCGCGAACTTCCGGGCGTTGTACTCCAGGTTGCCGTACATGCGGATGGCTTCGGCCGAGTCGGCGTCGAGCTCGAGTACGTGGTCCAGGGCCAGCCGGGCCTTGTCGACGTAGGACGGATCGAGCAGGCCTGCTCGGTAGCGCGCGCGGGACAATATCAGCCAGGACTCGAGATCATCGGGGCTGGCCTCGGCTGCCTCCGAAAGCCTATCGAGCACGCGCGTTACTTCTTCGGGCAGTTCCACCATCGGGTGGTCGGCCGGGGCGAGGTCGAGCGCGGGGGCTGAAGCCGTCGCCCCGGTAGCGCCGGGTGCACCTGATACAGAACGCTGCTGGGAGGGAGGGGGGGCTTCGAGCCGGTAAACGCCCAGGCCGCCAAGGGCAAACAGCAGGCCAAAAACCGCCAGTGCGAGCGGGTTTGCCCTGATTTCACGGGGCTTGTCCCGCCGCGCGGTGCCGCAGTCGCCGCACCAGGCCTGCCTCGATGAGAGGCTGGCGCCGCACTTGGTGCAAGTGTTCGATTTCGATTGCCTGCTCACGTCCTCACCTGCCTTATCAGGTATCATGACGCTGGTGAAGTCGGCGCGATCGGCCCCGGGGCCGGGTGGAGGAAGCCGCCAGCCAAAAAAACGGCAGCTGCTGCACGACTGTTCTATAATTCAGGCTGGCTGCCTGCATGGCGAGTCACGGTCAGGGAGACAACGGTAAAGCGACAATGATAAACAAATTGAAACAGTTTTGGTCAAACTTGAGCCCTACACTCCGGTCGTGGCTGTCCACGGCAGTGAAGGCAGTCATAACGGTGGGCGCTTTCTACCTGCTGCTCTCGCGCCCGTTGCCCAACGACGATGGTCGCAGTGTGACGACATTCACCGCAATCCGAGAGTTCATACCCAATATCGACATGGACAACTTCTGGAGGTTCGTGGCGTTGGCCGCTGGCATAAAGTTCATAGGCATACTTGCCAGCATGTATCGCTGGGTGCTGCTGCTCAAGGGCCAGGGCATAGCCCTTCCGTTCAAGCATATATTCGGCTCGTTTCTCATCGGCCGTTTCCTGGGCACCTTTCTGCCGTCCACCGTCGGTCTTGACGGCTACAAGCTCTACGACGCGGCCCGCTTCAGTGATCGCACTGTCGAGGTAACGGCCGCGACGGTGATTGAAAAAGTCCTGGGCATCCTCGGAATTTTCTTTACCTTTCTCGTCGCTATGCCGCTGGGCATTTCGATTTTCGGAGACAACGCTTTCCGCGTCGCCGCGCTCACGGTGCCCATCGCGTCGGCCGTGTTACTGCTGTTTTTCACCATGCTGTTCAAGCCCGGCCTGGTGCAGTGGGTGATAGAAAACTTTCCCATCCCGGCGCGCGACAAGATAACGGATTTCGTCACGCGGGTGTCCAAGGCTGCGGCGGCATACAGCGACAAGCGCTTGTTGTTGCTCAACGCGGCAGTGCAGAGCTGGCTCGTGCACTTCACGACGGCGGCGATGTACTTTTTTACGGCGCTTGCGGTGGGTGCCGTGGGTGCGAGCTTCTGGGAAGTGACCTTTGCCTCGTCGATACAGATTTTTGCGACCGTGATATCGCCGTTTACCATTGCCGGCGAAGGTATCCGTGAAATTGCGCAGACCTTCCTGCTGGGCGAAAAAATGGGCACTTCGCAGGCCATAATATCTGCCGCGCTGGGCTTCTGGGCGGCCGAGGCCCTGACCCTGATGGGCGCGTTCTTTCTCTGGGCTCGCCCCAAGGATTACCGGCCCGAGTGGGTACTGGTGGACGGCAAGTCCGTGGTCGTGACGGCCGACAGTGGCCAGGCCTGATACGCCCAGGCTTGAGAGTGACATCCGGATAACGATCTGCACGGAAGGTCGTGGTGTGAAACGCGGTCAAAAAAAAGGCCGGCTCCCGCCAGGGAACCGGCCTTGCCACTTTCGCAGCGGGCTTTCTGGCAGATTCCAGGTCAGCCCTTCTTCTTGATCTCCGCGGCGATGATGGTCTTCCACTGCTCAAAAGAGCGGCCCTGGGGCTTCTTGCCGTTGATGAAGAAAGTGGGGGTACCCCGTACACCGACGGCGCCCGCCTCTTTCATCTCTTCGACTATCAGCGCCTGGGTCTTGGGCGAGTCCATGTCGGCCTTGAACTTCTCAACGTCCATTCCGTCGATCTCGCCAGCGGCCTTGGCGTAGAAATCCGCGTTCAGGCCGCGGTAGTTTTCGAAGATCTTGTCGTGCATCTCCCAGAACTTGCCCTGGTTGCCGGCTGCAACAGCAGCCTTCGCGGCAGGCATGGCCTGCTTATGAAACGGCAGGGGGTAGTTCTTGAAGACGAACTGCACATCGTTGGGGAATTCCTTGACTATCTGATCCACCAGACTGGTGGTTTGTGCACAGAATGGTCATTGAAAGTCCGAGAACTCGACCACCGTAACGGTCGGGTTCGCGGCTCCTTTCCAGAACGAGTTGCCCTTTTTTACGGGGTAGATCTTGTTCGGGTCTTCCTTTGGCTTGGAGGGGCGCGCTGCAGCGGCCGGGCCCTTGGCCAGTATTTTTTTCTGACCGGCCTCCAGGCCTGCCAGTTTTCCTATCATGTCTTTTTGTTGTGCCTGTACCTCGTCTACCTTGGCCTTTATGTCGGCAACTTCCTGCGGGTCAACGCAGGAAGCCACGTAAAGGGCAAGGACAGCGACGATGGCCGACGCGTAACGTGCCTTCGATCCCATTGGGGTGCATCCTCCTTGGAGCTGGTTGTATCGGGTTATTCTTCCGTTGCAGGCCTCGTCTGTCAAGGTGCCCGGAAAAATTTCTGGGCCGGTGATCAGCAGGGGGCATTGAGGACAGGGCCGCTGGCTGGTATCCAGATAGGGGGATGAGCGTTTTGGGGGACAGTACGATGGGCGGTAAAATGGGCTGGGGAACGCCGCTCAAGTTCGTCGTATCGCTGCTGGCTGGCTACCTGGTCTATCGGCAGGTGGGCGATCCCGGGGTGCTGGCGGCTGCGCTTCTACAGGTCGATCCACTGGTCGTGGCCGGAGCGGTGCTGCTCTACCTGTTCGGCCAGTTCATGACCGCCTGGCGCTGGAGCATCATATCGGAACGCGTAGGTTTTAACGCCGGCCTGGGTGCAGTTACCCGGTTTTACTTCATCGGCATGTTCTTCAACCTGTTCGGCCCAAGCACCCTGGGCGGCGACGTTGTGCGCGCACTTTATCTTGGTCGTACTGACGGCCGGCGCGCAGTGGCCCTCAACACGGTGTTGTTCGACCGCCTGTCGGGACTGGCCATGCTGCTGGTGGTGGTGGTGGTGGCCATCGGCGTGTGGGGTCGCTTCAGTCTGCCGCCGTGGTTGGTCTGGCTCACCTGGGCCCTGGGCCTGGCCATGCTTGTGGGCTGGTGGCTCATTCCCTGGATCGCTGGACGATTGCTGGGCGACACGAATCGATTACGGCGCTTGCTGGAGGACGACCTGGCCCCGTTCTGGTTCGACCGTGGGCTGTTGTTGCAGGCGGCATGGGTGTCACTGGCCTTTCACAGCCTGCAGGTATTTACGCTTTACTTGCTGGGCACGGGCCTGGGCCTGGACCTGCCGCTGGCCTACTACTTCGTCTTCCACCCACTGGTTACGATACTGTCAGCCCTGCCGGTGAGCTTGGCCGGCCTGGGCATAAGGGAGGGTGGGTACGTGTGGTTCATTGTCCACGCGGGGGTATCGTCCGAGCTGGGCATAGCGCTGGGGCTGTTGTGGCTGATCGTGCTGCTGGCCTCGTCGGCGGTGGGCGGCCTGGTGTTTCTCGCCGACGATTCCGGCATGCCAGCGCTCAGGGGAAGCGAGGGCGAGGCCTGACGCTTCGCAGGGCTATCTCCGCCGCACTGACGCAGCCCCGGGTTATTTGCCGCGGTGGCTCCAGAGCCCGTTGTCGTCGTAGGTTACGGCAAACTCTTTTTCCATCAGGCTTACCGCCTGGGCAACAGTTTTTTCGCGCCCCGGCTTGAGAGAATCGGGGTTCTCCGAGCAGTACCAGGCCATGTCCTGCAGCAGGTCGGGCCCCGCCTCGGCCGCGTTGAGAACGTACACGGGCACGTCGGTGAGCAGGTGCTTGTAGAGCAGCACCAGGCGCTCGATCCTGTCGAGTATGAAGGCGCCCAGCTCTTCGTCACCGTTCATCAGCGCCGCCACGTCGCCCTTGCGCGCCGCCTTGAGCGCGTCGAGCAGGCGGTCGCCGGTCACGCCCTGGCCGATGAGCAGCGATGAGACGTCGCAGCTGTCGTTGTAGAAGGGTTGAAAGCTGCCATCTGCCGCCCGTCCTTTCATTATGAAGTCGAGAGCCTGGGCGGGCCTGAGCCTGCGTACTACGAAGTCGAGGTCGGGGTCGTCCTCGAGCAGAATTATGAGGCCGAGCTTATGGACGTCGCGGTCGCAGTAAAAAATGTCCCAGTCGGGGTCGTAGAAGAGACGCTCGTGCGGGTAATCGTGGGTGCACTGGCCCAGCACGTCGCGGCGTCCGTCGGCGCCGTAGTCGGCCATGGGGTTTTCGATTACGGCTTCGTTTTCAGACAACACCAGCTCGCGGCTCAGCAGGCCACGCGTGCGAAGGTAGAAGAACCTTTCGGTTGGCCAGGTATCCCAGTTGCCGCTGCCGTCCTTGTTCTGTCCCGCCGGCACGAGGTTGATCCAGTCGTCCTGGGCCAGGTAGCCCACGCTCTTCATGGTCTCGGTGGCTTTGGTCTCGTCGCTGCTCAAAGTGTAGCGACGCTTGAGCTCGTTGCGCCGGGTGTCGATGTTGCGTTCTGCCCAGAAGGTGGCTGCGCGGGATTTGCCCGAGCCGTCGCCACCCATGAACACCGTGCAGTTGCCGCGGCTCGACAGTATTGCGCTTGACGCGTGGGCGCCGATGACCTCGGCCACAGACATCACCGCGGTGGTGCCGGAGTGAACGCCACGGGATTTAATTTCGCCGTGGTAATCAGTGTTTATGGCGATTATGACGACCGAATCACCTATGTCGTCGAGCTTGCAGGCGTAGAAAAAACACGAGGGAGTAATGGACTTGGTCGAGGTGTCGAAGAACTGCGAATCTCGCAGCCTGGTCGGCAGCCCCAGCTTGATGGGGTTCTCGTCCTTCTCCTTGAGCTGGCTGACGAACTCCTTGTAGGCGCGCTCGTTGGGCGGGATGCCTACGACGGTAATCGTGCGCACTATGGGCACTGGGCGATCCATGCCCTCGAAGCGCTGTTCGAGTACCCCGGCGAGTTCAAGATTGACCGGGTCGTTGAGCTGAAAAAAGTTTACCTGCGTGGTGCGGTAGAGCTGCGGCACGTTGCCTCGGTGCTCGGCCTGCACGCCGCCGCTGAAGAAACGGGCGCGCAGGGTCTTGCCGCCGGTCAGCACGTTCATGGCCTCGAGCCACGCCCGCGCTTCTTTCACGTCGCGGTCGTGGTTCTTCTTGTCTATGCGCGCCACCAGGCGCGACGAGAGCGTTGACTGGGTGGTGTTGTAAGAGCTCATCAGCGGACCGATGGTCGTGTCCTCGGCTGTCTCGAGGTCAAGGCGCAGGATCACGTCGCCGCGGTCGTTGATGCCGACTTCACGCAGGCCGGGGTTGTGGCGGATGTAGAGGCCGTCGAGCCATAGCAGGCGGCCGATCTGCGTCTTGGTCACGCCCGAGAGATCGGCTGCACCATCGGAGAACTCGGTGAGCTCGGCGGGCACGATGTAAGAGGCCATCTGCTTGGTCATGTCCGAGTTGAATACGCGCACGCGGCGGCCGAGCTCGGCTATGGTGATGCCGGCGTTGCGGGTCCGGTCGCGGTCAATGGCGCTTTCCTCTGCCAGCAGCAGGCGGCCCTCGGCGTCGCGCGCCAGCTTTCTCGAGGAGACAGCCTTGGGCTTGAGGAAGAGTTCAATTTTTGTGGATGCGTTGGTGTCGCTCGTCATTAGTGTGCCCCTGCGGAAGATGTAAACTCGCAAGTTATATGGAATGCCGTCAAATCCGTCAACGTGGGCAACTCGGAAACGGGGCGCGATGGTGACCCGGCTGGAGCCCGAAACGCTGCTGGCCATGAAGGATCACGCCGCCCGAAGTTACCCGGACGAGTGCTGTGGGCTGGTGCTGGCCTCGCCCGAGGGGGCTCTTGAGGTGGTGCCGATTCGCAACGTGCAGGACGAAATGCACAGCGTTGACCCCGTGGCTTATCCCCGAACGGCTCGTACGGCCTACGTGGGCGACGCTGGCGAGCTGCGCCAGGCGCTGGAAAAAGCCGATGGGCCCGGCTGGCGGCTGGTGGCCTTCTACCACTCCCACCCGGACCACGAGGCTTATTTTTCGGAGGAAGATGTGGCCCAGGCCACCCCCTTCGGCGAGCCCTCCTACCCCGAGGCCCTGCAGGTTGTGATCCCGGTGCAGGAGGGCAAGCCCGGGGCCGAGGCTGTATTTGCCTGGTCGGAGGCCGAGGGCAGCTACCTGCAGCTGGACTGAAGATGGCGCCAGGGGGCCCCGAAGGCCGGTTCTGCAGCCTTGCCTTGGACCGGCTTCCGGTATTAGCTGGCGACTTCTGGTTCGGACCTGCCCGGACTGTTCGTTCAGAGGGGAGTAAGCATGACGAAGCGATCTTTTTCGACAGCACTTTTTTCCAGGGTGATAGTAGCCTTGTTTACCGCCGGCAGCTTGCTCGCCGTGGCGCCGAGTGTCGAGGCCGCCAAGCTGGAAGCCGAACTCGGCGTTGGCCTTTTTACCGGCCTTGAGGATGGGACAGACCTGGACGCGGGCTGGCTGGGACGTGCGGGGCTTGTGGCAGGCCTCAGCGACAAGGTGGCTCTTGAGCTGACAGCCACGCGCATCGAGGCGAAGGACAGCGCGACTTCGGACTACCGTACTGCAGAACTCTATATCGCCGGCTTGAGGTTTTACTCCAACAGCGAGACCGACGCGCGCACCCGCGTGTTCCTGTCGGCTGGTGCCGGCCGGGGCTCGGGCCTGGGCGACGGCACTACCGAGCTAGGCTATCTCGGCGGTGGCGTGAGGTTGCGCCTGGGCGACAGCAGCGGCCTTACCCTGAAGGTCCCGGTGCTGGTGGATCTCGGCGGTGGTGATACGCAGACCACCTTCATACCCAGCCTGAACGCTTTCCTGGTATTCTGATCGGGGCCTCCGAATGCCCGCGGGTGAGCCTGCTGGGTATTGGCAGCGCCGGGCTGTTGGCAGTCTGAACAGATGCTCGTAACGGCCAACGGCAGGCAGATCTCCTGCGAAATCGAAGGACCCGCTGATGCTCCGGCGGTGGTCTTTGTCCACGGCCTGGCTGCCTCGGGCTCGGTGTGGGCAGAGCAGGCCGGGCTTCTCAGCCAGCGCTTTCGTACTGTTCGTTTCGACATGAGGTCGCACGGCGATTCTTCGCCCGACCCTGCACCCTGTACCCGTTCTGACCTCGTGGCCGACCTGGCCGGCCTTCTCGACGCGCTCGACCTCGCGTCGGTGTCGCTGGTGGGCCACTCGGCCGGCGGCGTGGTGGCCATGCAGTCAGCCGTCGAGATTTCCGAGCGGGTGGACAGCCTGGTGCTGGTGGGTACGGCCAGCGAGTGCAACGAGCGCACGGCCGCATGGTACCGCTCCACGGCAGATACGGCGGCCACCGAGGGTGGCGAGTCGGCTATGAAGGCCATGGGCATGAAGAGGGGCTCTGGCCCCGTGCCCGACGGTGCCGGCCTGGGGCAGATGGCGCGCGCGATGGCGAGCATCAACGACGAGCCGCTGACCGAGGCCCTGCGTGCGGTCGAAATACCGACGTTGATCATCGTCGGCGACAAGGATTTCCTGGGCGCCGGCGGGTCGGTGATACTCAGCCGCACGATAGCCGGCAGTGAACTGGAGATCGTTGAAGGCCGTGGCCACGGCATCTACATAGAGGACCCCGGGTGGTTTGCCACTCGCGTTGGCGATTTTATCGCCGCGGTAGTTTTCTAAGCAACGCGCTGGCCGCGCAGGGTGTGCGGGCCCGTCGCTTCTATCTTCACGTCCACGAGCTCACCGACCGTGGCCCCGTGCGGGTCGAACACCACCGTCTTGTACTGGCGGTTCTTTCCCGCCAGCCAACCGGCCTGCTTCTTCGCCGGCGAGTCGGCCAGCACCTGGGTCAGCTGCCCCAGCATTCGCTCGTTTATGGCCCCTGCGCGCACCTGCTGCTCGTCGATCAGCCGGCTCAGCCGCGCCGATTTTTCTTCTTCGCTCACGGTCTCTTCGATGTTCTCGGCCCGCGTGCGCTCGCGTCGCGAGTACTTGAACATGTAGGCGTGGTCAAAACCGACTTCGTCCATTACCGCCGAGGTGGCTTCAAAGTCGCTCTCGCCCTCACCCGGGAATCCCACGATGATGTCGGTCGACAGGGCGATGTCGGGCACAGCGGCGCGCACCTGATCAACCAAGCGCAGGTACTGCTCCATGTCGTGGCCCCTGTCCATGGCCTTGAGCACGCGGTCGGACCCGCTCTGCAGGGGCAGGTGCAGTTGCGGCATCACCTTGTCGCAGTCGGCCATGGCCTCTATGTCGCGCGCGCTCATGTCGGCCGGATGGGGAGAGGTAAAGCGCAGCCGCTCGATGCCGTCTACCGTCGAGGACATCCTCAGCAGCGCGGCAAAGTCGACCCCGTCGTGCTCGTAGGCGTTCACGGTCTGCCCGAGCAATACGACTTCCTTGTAGCCCTGCTCAGCGATGCTACGCAGCTCGTTGAGCAACACCGGGGCGGGCAGGCTGCGTTCGCGACCGCGCACGTATGGCACAACGCAGAAGGCACAGAAGCGGTTGCAGCCGCGCATGATGGTCAGCCACGCCCGCGTGCCCTCGCCGCGCACGGGGCTTATGTCCGCGTAGGTCTCGTCGCGGTCAAGCCGGAGTTGGGCAAAGCCGCCCTCGGCGTTGAGGAGTTCGCCCAGTCCGCGGTAGCCGTCCGGGCCCACCACGAAATCAAGGCCGGGGATGGCGGCGAGAAGTTTTTCGCGGTGGTGCTGCGCCATGCAGCCCGCCAGTCCTATGCGCACGCGCGAGTTGCGGCTGGCCGATATGAGCGCTCGCACGCGTTGGGCCACGCGTTGCTCGGCGTGTTCGCGTATGGCGCAGGTGTTGAGCAGCACGACACCGGCGTCCAGCGGGTCGGCCACCGGCCGGTAGCCAGCCTTTTCAAGCACGCCCTGTATCAGCTCGCTGTCGGCCAGGTTCATCTGGCAGCCATAGGTCTCCAGGTAGAACCCGCGTTGCCGCGAGGCCTCGGCCACGGTCGAGAGACCGGCGTCCTGCTTGTCGGCTGCCGACTGCATTTGCTTCTTATAGCGCGCGCCCGGGTCCGCGGGAAACGAGGCGGCGTATAGCGAGGCGGCATGTCTCGCGCCCTTGCTGCGCGATCGCCCCCGGGGCTGCGCTTGGTCTTGTGCAGCAACCGTGGACAATACGGGACTTGAGCGTTCACGAGCACAGAAAGGACGGGCAGCGCGCGGTAGCCTGCGTGGTCGTCACGGTTTCAGACACGCGCACGGCCGAAAACGATTCGTCAGGCGACGAACTGCAGGCGCGACTTGAGCAGGCGGGCCACCGGGTGGCCTCCCGCGAGCTCGTGGCCGACGAACCCGATCTCGTGCGTGCCCTGCTCGAGGGGCTGCTGGCGGCGGGCGACGCGGATGCAGTGATCCTCACCGGTGGCACCGGCCTGGCCCCGCGGGACGGCACCTTCGAGGTGGTGGACTCGCTGCTCGACAAGAGGCTCGACGGTTTCGGCGAGCTCTTTCGCTCGCTCAGCTACGAAGAGATAGGCGCCGCGGCGATGCTCTCCCGCGCCGTGGCCGGCGTGGTGGGCGAGGTGCTGTTGTTCTCGCTGCCCGGCTCCACGGCAGCCTGCCGGCTGGCGGCTGAGAAGCTGCTCGTGCCCGAGCTGGGGCACCTGGTCGCGCTGGTAAGGCCGGCAGCGGAACAACGATGAGCGCCATAAGTATCCGCGTGCTCTACTTCGGGATCGTCCGCGAGCGCCTCGGCCTGCACGACGAGCAGCTCCAGCTGGCCGCCGACAGCACGGTGGCAGAGCTGCTGGCCCACCTGTCGCACAAGCGCGGGCTCAACGAGGCCGGCGTCGCCAGCTTGAGGGTGGCGGTCAACCGCGAGTACGTGGACAACGGGCACAAGTTGGCCGACGGTGACGAGGCCGCCATTATTCCGCCGGTGAGCGGTGGCCGTGGCCAGAAGGAACCTGGCCGCAAGGAAAGCGGCGACAGGGAAACAGGATGATAGAAATAACCGAAACGATTATCGACGTGGCGGCCGTCGAGGCGGCCGTCGGGGGACCGGGCGCTGGCGCCGTTGTGACCTTTATGGGCACCACCAGGGACAGTAACCGGGGGCGCCGCGTTATCAGCCTGGAGTACGAAGTCTACGCCGAAATGGCGGTCGAACAGCTCACGGGCATCGCCGATGACATACGCTCTCGCTGGCCGGGATCCGCGGTGGCCATGGTGCACCGCAGCGGCAAAGTCGAGATAGGCGAAGCCAGCGTCGTAATAGCGGTCTCAACCCCGCACCGGGTCGAGGCCTTCGAGGCCTGCCGCTACGCCATCGACCAGCTCAAGCACGTGGCGCCGATATGGAAGAAAGAAACCTTTGAGGGTGGCGAGGTGTGGATAGGTTCGCTGGCCGATTGCGATCACGGCGACGACCAACACGCTGACGACAGCAACTGAGCTTCAGCTTTCTTTGGCGGGTACGAGCGGCCTGTTGTCGGCTGCTATACCCCAAGCGTCGCTGGTCGCGAGAAAGTAGTCGAAGAGTACTCCCTGCATTACGAGCATGGTCAGTTGCCAGACCATCACGAAGGGCAGCTGCATCTCGGGCGGTACCACGAGTGCGCCGGCCGGACCGAGGTTGATCAGGAACACGTATGGCGTCAGTCGCCAGCGACAGGCAGCAGTGAGGTGGCTGCTGGCAAACAGCGGCCAAAGCCACGGCACCGCGCCCTTGAGCGCCGGGCGCACACCACTGAGCAAAGCGCCGAGGTCTTCGCGCCGCTGCAGCACGACCACGAAGGGCAGCAGGCAGAAGCGTACGAACAGCGAGAGGTAGACTATTATGCCCACTGCCGCCGACACGGCGGGCATCAGCTCGCTGCCGCGGGTAGCCAGCATGGTACCGGCCACTGCCACCGTGGCAGCGGCGGCGCAAAGCAGGGCAGCCAGCATACCGAAGAGCAGCAGGCCCAGCCCGCGTTCGGCGAACAGCGCCAGCACTTCGCGCCAGCCCACGGTAACGCCCAGGTGGGCGGCGTGAAACAGCACTACCGGCAGGAACATCATCAGCAGGGCGATGGGAACGGTGAGCAGGGCCGACAGGGCCCCGGCGCTGCCGTCGACCGGGCCGGCGGCGGCAAGCACGGCCAGCAGGGCGGCCAGCCCCAGCCACAACGCGAGATCGCGACGCACCAGTCTCCAGGCCCTGCGCATCTCCGCAGGAAAAATTACGAACAGCCAGTTGATGATCACCGCGTATGCCTCTCCCCACGGTTAGCCTGTGCGTGCCCGGCGGGCAAGCGGTGGCGGGCGCGCGTATTGCCCCAACGCCTGTGTTCAACGCTCAGAGGTCGTGGTAGCCTTGGGAGTCGTGGTTCTGTTCTCTAAGATGACTCGCCGGGGCATCGCCTGCCTGCTCGTGGCGGCGTTTGCGCAGGCCTGCGCTCCCGGCGCTGCGCGGCTGAACGGGCGGGGCCTTTCGGACCTGCCCCAGACCTATGCCGACATGGAAATAAGCGCCGCCGACCAGGCACGCGGTCACTTCCTGGTCTCGTTGGTGGCAGCCGATGAAGGCGACAACCAGCGCGCCACCCGCGAGATGCAGCTCGCGGTTTCGCTGGACCCCGACGAGCCCTTGCTGCGCGAGCGCCTGTTGCACCTCTACATACGCTCCGGCCAACTCGACATGGCCCTGGCCCAGGCCAGCTTGCTGGCCGACATCGCCCCCGACGATTTCAAGAACCAGGTTCTGGTGGCCGACCTGCTGGTGTCATTGGCCCGCTATGAAGAGGCAATAGAGCAGCACTTACTGCTGCTGGTCGAACATCCCGACAACGTGGAGGTGCTCGTGCAGCTGGGCGCGCTCTACAACCGTACCGGCAACTACGAAGAGGCCGTCGCCGTGCTCGAGAAGGCGACCTTTTATGATCCCGACTCGGCCATCGCTATTTCCTATCTCGGTCGTTCCTACGCTTTGTCGGGTGACTTCGAGCGCGCGAGTGTGTCGTACCGCAGGGCCACTGAGCTGGGCCCGGTGTCAGACCAGGTATACCTGGAGATGGGCTATGTCTACACGCGCCTGGAGCTGACCGAGCAGGCCATCGAATCTTACCAGCGTGCGCTCGACTTCAACCCCGACCTGCTGGCCGCGCGCAGGGAGCTCGGCAAGTTGTACGTAAGCCAGGGGCAACTGGACCAAGCCCTGGAGCAGTACGAGGACTTGATGCCGCGCGAGGTCGACCCTGTCGACACGCAGGTCAAGATAGGCTTGATAAGCCTGCGGCGGGGCGACTACGACAGGGCGCGCACGGAGTTCGAGTTGGCGCTGGCCGCCAGGCCCGACGATGGCAGGGTGCGCTACTACCTTGCCAACACCTACCTGCAGGAGGGCGACACCAGGGAGGCAGAGCGCCAGTTGCGGCGCATACCCACCGACTCGGCGCACTTCGCGCAGGGCAGCATGGACCTCGCCCATGTGCTGGTGGCATCCGAACGGATTAGCGACGCCATAGAGGTACTCGGCGCGGTGGTGAAGGTGGACCGCGACAATGTTGACGCGTTACGATTCCTGGTCTCGCTCTACTCGAGCTCGCACGACTACCAGCGCGCCCTCAAGGCGGCCCGGGTGCTGGTGGACGCTTACCCCGGAAACGATTCCTACCTCTACCTCGAGGCGCTGGTAAACGATGAAATGGGGCGGCGCGAGGAGGCTAATCGATTGCTCAGGCAGGTACTCGAGATCAACCCCGAAAATGGCATGGCGCTCAACCACCTCGGCTACACTTTTGCCGACAGCGGCGAGAATCTCGACGAGGCCGAGGACCTCATACGCCGTGCGCTGGTGGTCTACCCCAACGATGGAGCCATCCTCGACAGCCTGGGTTGGGTTTACTACCAGAAGGGAGACTACGAGTCGGCGGTGGTGGAGCTTGAGCGTGCGATGGAGCTGATAGGCCACGACCCGGTGGTGCGTGAGCACCTGGCCGACGCTTACGTCAAGGTGGGGCGGATGGCCGAAGCCCGGCGGGCTTACCGTGACAGCGCCGCCCGCGGCAAGGATCACGACCTGGTTGAGCGGGTGAGGGGCAAGCTCAGGGACCTGGAGAAACAGCTGTCCGCGACCCCGCCGGAGCTGTAGTGAACAGGCAGCCGCCGGCGATCTCGTGCGCGGTGATGTTTTCTGTCGTCGCGTTGACGCTTGGCGCGTGCTCCACGCAGGGCGGCAACGCCTTGGAGCTCGCCCACTGCACAAGCCAGGCCGACCTGCAGGCGGCGTTCGTCGAGCGCGAGCAGTCCGTGGCCACCTTCAGGGGGCAGGCCCGCTTCGAGTACGAAGGGCCGCAGGCTCATCGCAAGCTATCGTGGATGGTGAGCGTGGACGGTGCTGCACGGTTGCGCATTGACGTGATGACGGCCTTCGGCCCGGCCTGGTCGGTCACGGTGGAGGGCGGCCGCGTCGCCGCCTGGGATCGTGGTGAAGGAGTACTTTACCTTGGAACGGCGGGCCGCCAGAGCCTCGCGCGCATGACTGATCTCGACCTGCCGCTTAACGACATGATCTACCTGCTACGCGGTCTTCCACCGGCCACTGCCGGGGATGTTCTTGCCAGGGCATGGTCGTCGGACGACGGCTGCACGGTCTCGTCGGGTTCCGACGGCGCAGATCGCTGGTCGGCCACGCTGCGCGCACGGGCAAGTGATGTCGTGGAGGCCCGGCGCTACGGTTCAAGCGGCGAGGTTTCGTGGCGCGCGCAGTTCAAGGATTGGAAGAAAACCGACGGTGCGCGCCTGCCGCACGAGTTGCAGTTGGAGCTTTCCGACGGGGGCAGGATACGGCTGGTATACTCGAGAATCTGGCGAAACCTCGACATGGGCGACGAGCTGTTTCGGCTTGAGCCCGGCCCGGGGGTAAAAATAGTGGAGGTCTGATGTTGCGGCTGCAAATAAACAAGACGAGGCCAGTGTCGGGGCACAGGATGCATGGCCTGGTGCTGGCGGTGGCCTTGCTGGCCCTGGCGGGCTGCAAGTCCGGCCCCGGCGGCAACGACGCTGGCCCGGTGGCCGACATCGATCTTTCACCCGCCACGGGTGGCGCCATACTCGAGGGCAGCATCGGCGATGCCTCCAATCTTATTCCCATGCTCGCCGGCGATAGTTCGTCGCACTCGGTGGCATCGCTGGTGTTCGACCCCTTGCTCACTTACGACCGCAACCAGGACCAGCTCGAGCCCAGGCTCGCGAGCAGCTGGGACGTGAGCGAAGACGGGCTGGAGATCACCTTTCACCTGCGCGAGGACGTGCGCTGGCAAGACGGCGAGCCGTTTACGGCCCGCGACATAGAGTATGGTTTCAAGACCATCACCGACCCCACGACCCTGACGGCCTACGCGGAGGACTACCGGCAGGTTTCGCTCTTTGAGGTCATCGACGACTTTACGTTCAAGGTCACTTACGACAAACCCTTTGCCCCGGCGCTGGCCAGTTGGAACAATCTCGTGGTCTTGCCACGCCACCTGCTCGAGGGGCGCGACATAAACTCAGCCACCGACTTTGCCCGCCACCCGGTGGGCCTGGGCCGCTACAAGCTGGAGAGCTGGACCGCCGGCACCGATATCTCGCTGCAGGCCAACCACGACTACTACCGTGGTCGCCCGTACGTGGAGCGCGTGGTCTACCGCATCATACCCGACCAGCAGACCCAGTTTCTTGAGCTCAAGACGGGCGGCCTGGACATGATGGGGCTCACCCCGTTGCAGTACAGTCGCCAGACCTCGAGCGACGCCTTCAAGAATAATTTTGCCCGATACAAGTACCTCGCCAACAGCTACACCTATCTTGGCTACAACCTGCGCAACGATCTGTTCAAGGACCAACGAGTGCGGCGGGCCTTGAGCCACGCGATAAATAAACAGGAAATTGTCGACGCGGTACTGCTCGGGCTGGGTGCACCGGCCCGGGTACCGTACAAGCCCGGTACTTTCTGGCACAATGACAGCATCGAGGACCTCGCTTTTGACCCCGCCCGCTCACGGCAACTGCTGGCCGAGGCCGGCTGGAACGACAGCGATGACAACGGTGTGCTCGACCGCGAGGGCAAGGAGTTCGAGTTTAAGATTCTCACCAACCAGGGCAACGATTTGCGCTTGAAGACCGCCACTATCATACAGCGGCGCTTCAAGGAGATCGGCGTCAAGGCTGACGTCAGGGTCATAGAGTGGTCGGCGTTCATCAACGACTTTGTCGACAAGCGCGCGTTCGACGCGGTGGTGCTGGGCTGGTCGCTGGGCCTGGACCCCGACCAGTACGATATATGGCACTCGTCAAAGACCTCCGAGAAGGAGTTTAATGTCGTGTCGTTTGCCGACCAGGAGGTCGACGACCTGCTCGATAGCGCGCGTCGCAGCTTCGATAGGCAGGAGCGCAAGAAGGCCTACGACAGGTTCCAGGAAATACTCGTCGAGCAGCAGCCCTACACGTTTCTCTACGTTGCCGAGAGCCTGCCTGCCGTCCACCGTCGCTTTCACGGTATAGAGCCCGCGCCGGCGGGCATCGCCTATAACTTCGAACGCTGGTACGTACCCACTGCCCTGCAGAAACACTCGCTGAGCCCGGGGGGCTGAGTCGGCGTGATCGCCTATCTCTCCCGTCGACTGCTCGGCCTCGTACCGCTGCTGCTCGGCATCACGCTCATTTCTTTCATGGTCATCCACGTGGCGCCTGGTTCGCCAATGGATCTTCTCACCGACATGAATCCCGACGCGAGCCCCGAGCTCCGCGACCGCCTGGCCGAGCACTGGGGGCTCGATGAACCGCTGCCCGTGCAGTACGCGATGTGGCTCAAGCGCGTAGTTGTGGGCGACTTCGGCAATTCGCTGTCGCGCGATCCGCGGCCGGTCATCGACAAGGTGGCAGAGGCCCTGCCCGTGACCCTGGTGCTCAACCTGATGTCGCTGTGCCTGGTCATGGCCGCGGCGATTCCCATAGGCGTTTACTCGGCCACCCACCCTTACTCGCGCAGTGACCGCGCGGCCACGGTGTTCGTGTTCCTGGGCTTTGCCATGCCCACTTTCTGGCTGGCACTGTTGTGCATGATGCTGTTCGGCGTGGAGCTGGCCTGGTTGCCGGTGTCGGGCCTGCAGTCGTTGGACTACAACTCGCTCGGGCCGTGGGGCAAGGTGCTCGACCGCGCGCGGCACCTGCTGCTGCCGGTGTCGATCGCGGCCATCACCAGCCTTGCGGGCATGTCGCGCTACATGCGTTCGAGCATGCTCGAGGTTTTTCGCCAGGACTACGTGACCACGGCGCGGGCCAAGGGACTTTCCGAACGCGTGGTGGTCTACCGGCACGCGCTGCGTAACGCCATGCTGCCGGTCATCACCCTGCTGGGACTGTCGGTGCCGGGTCTCATTGGCGGATCGGTGATTTTTGAAACCATTTTCGCCATCCCGGGTATGGGCAGGCTTTTTTACAGCAGCGTAATGGGTCGTGACTACACGGTGGTCATGGGCGTACTGGTCATCGGCGCGGTACTCACGCTGCTGGGCAACCTGCTGGCGGATGTTTCCTACGCGATCGCCGACCCGAGGTTGAGGCGAAGATGAGCATCTTGTCGCGCATAGCGAGTAACCGGCTCACGCTGGCCGGTGGCGTGATGGTGGCCTTGCTGTTTGCCGTGGCGGTGCTGGCACCGGTGATTTCGCCCTACGACCCGGGTGCCGTTAATACCCAGGCGATACTCGAAGCGCCATCGTTAGCGCACCCGCTGGGCACCGACGGCATAGGCCGCGACGTGCTCAGCCGCATGATTTACGGCGCGAGGGTTTCGCTGATGGTGGGTTTCGTAGCCGTGGGTATCGCCAGCCTGATCGGCGTGCTGCTCGGTTCTACGGCCGGTTACTTCGGCGGCATGATCGACGCCGTCATCATGCGCTTCGTGGACGTGATGCTCTGCTTCCCGTCCTTCTTTCTCATACTGGCCGTGATAGCTTTTCTCGACGCCAGCATCTGGAACATCATGGTCGTGATCGGGCTTACCTCGTGGATGGGAGTGTGCCGGCTGGTGCGGGCCGAGTTCATGGCCCTGCGCAGCCGCGAGTTCATGCTGGCCGCCGAGGGCCTGGGCCTGCCCTCGTTACGCATCATGCTCAGGCACGGGTTGCCCAACGCAATGGCGCCGGTGTTCGTGGCCTTCATCCTGGGCGTGGCCGGCGCTATCCTCACCGAAAGCGCGCTCAGCTTCCTGGGCATAGGCGTGCAGCCGCCGGACCCGAGCTGGGGCAACATTCTCACCGAGGGCAAGAACACCATAGAGGTGGCCTGGTGGCTGTCGGTCTGTCCTGGCGTGGCCATTCTGCTGACTGTGCTCGCGTACAACCTGCTGGGCGAGGGCTTGCGCGATGTCCTCGACCCGAGGCTGAAGGAGGGCTGAGGCAGGTGGCGGTATTACTCGAGTTACGCGACCTGGTGACGGTGTTCGACACCGCCGACGGCGTGGCGCGGGCGGTTGACGGCGTGAGCTTCAGCATTGATCGTGGCGAGACCCTGGGAGTTGTCGGCGAATCGGGCTGCGGCAAAAGCGTTACCGCCCTGTCCATCCTGCGCCTGGTGCCCGAGCCGCCCGGCCGCATAGAGAGCGGCAGTGTTCTGTTCCAAGGCGCTGACCTGCTGCACATGAGCGAGCCCGAGCTGCGCGCCATACGCGGTAACGAAATTGCCATGATCTTCCAGGAGCCCATGACGTCGCTCAACCCGGTTTTCACCGTCGGCTTCCAGGTGGCCGAGGCCCTGCGATTACACCGGGGGTTGGGCAAGCACGAGGCTGAGCGTGAAGCCGTGCGCATGCTCGAACTGGTCGAGATTCCCGAAGCCGAGTCGCGCGCGAGGGACTACCCACACCAGCTCAGCGGCGGCATGCGGCAGCGGGTGATGATAGCCATGGCGCTTTCCTGTACCCCGTCCCTGCTCATTGCCGATGAGCCCACGACCGCGCTCGACGTGACCATACAGGCGCAGATACTCGAGCTACTGGGCGAGCTTCAGCAAAGATTGGGAATGGCACTGCTGCTCATAACCCACGATCTCGGTGTTGTGGCCGAGAGGGCCGACAGGGTCATGGTCATGTACGCCGGTCGCGTGGTTGAGCAGGGTCCGGCCGATTCGGTGCTGGGCGGTCCGCGGCACCCCTACACCCGTGGGTTGATTGCTTCGCAGCCGCGGCTGGGGGCCACCGGCGAACGGCTGCAGCCCATAGCCGGCATGGTGCCGAGGCTAACCGAGCTGCCATCGGGCTGCCACTTTCGCACCCGCTGTTCGCTCGCCACCGATCGCTGTGAGCGCGAGGAGCCCCTCCTGGAGGGCGGCGCGCACGAGGTGGCGTGTTTTGAAACGTGGGCACCGCCGGCGAGCAACGGAGGTGGAAATGGCTGAAGTCGAGCCGTTGCTCAAGGCCAGGGGCCTGGTGAGGGTGTTCAAGACCGGCGGCGGTGTGTTAGGCGGTGGCCGTGCCGAACTGCGCGCCGTGGACGGCGTCGACCTGGACGTGTGGCGTGGCGAGACCCTGGGTATTGTCGGCGAGTCGGGCTGCGGCAAGACCACCCTCGGACGGCTGTTGCTGAGGTTACTCGAGCCAACGGCCGGCAGCGTGGAGTTTGATGGCCAGCAACTCACCGGCTTGTCGCGTGGGCAACTGCGACCTTTCAGGCGTCGCATGCAGGTCGTCTTCCAGGACCCCTACGCTTCGCTCAACCCGCGCATGCAGGGGGGCCGCATCATAGCCGAGGGCGTGGAGTGCCCCGGCCTGGCCTCGGGTGCCGAGCTACGCACCCCGGTGCTGGAGCTGAGGGGGAGGGGGGGGGTGGGCGGCGACGCCTGGGGGGCCC
>JACNKC010000028.1:0-4493 GCA_014382245.1 Pseudomonadota bacterium
ACGGCGTCCGTCTGGCAGCTCCAGCAGCAGATCGTCGCCACGCTGCAAAGCACGCAGCCAACTGAAGTGCGTGTCACGATGGCCCGCGGCCAGTAAGACGCGCTGTCCTGCCTGCGAGGGCAGCGTCACCAGCCCTGGCCCGAAGGCGAGCGCCTGCCCGCCCATTCCCGACAACAGCACCTGGTCCACGCCCAGGCGCTCGACCCGCAATCGGGCCACGGTGGTAACGTGGGCGCCCGGCCAGGGTCGAAGGGGTCGCTGCCCCCGAATAGATGCCGCCCAGCTGCGATCAAGCAGCACCCGGGCGACAGCCGCCTTGGCATAGATCCAGGCACCGCTACCAACCTGCCACGTGCCCGCCGAAACGAGCAGCGTGGCAAGCCCGGTAAGCACCATCCTCGAGACCCGCGCGCGCAGGCGAGCGGTGTTCACAGCGATGGGCAATTACGCATCCTCTCGTCTTGGCAGCAAGCCGCCGGACAGCAGCCCGCCGGAGAGCAGCAGGCCGCTGGCCAGCAGCAGCAAGCCGGCGAGCAACATGCCCGGTGCGCCGCTGGCCGTCTGCGGCAGGCTCGCCAGGCGCACACTGTCGCCGCCGCTTGCCGACGTCGAAGCCTGCGACGTCGAAGTCCGCAACAGCTCCACCGCCTGCTCGGTCCAGGGCAGGAACGAGCGCAATGGTCGCGTCACGAAGGCGCGGTTTTTCCAGCCGGCCGGCAGGTCGACGGCCAGCAGTTGTTTCTTCAATGCCTGGCCGGCCACGCGCGCGGGCGTGTCGTCCACTGCGACCAGGGCCGTCCATTGGCTGAGCAGCTTGTAGCGCAGGGCAGTGCGCGTGCCGGCGTCGGCCAATTGTTTCCGACCGCTGTCGTCGTTCCAGTCGAGCAGCGACATGCGATCAGTCAGCGATTCGATCTTGTGTCGCGCCCACAATCTCGCCAGCCCGCCTTCCTGTCGGGCCAGGTCGGCGGTGACGGTGGTCGACCAGGGCTTGCCGTCGAGCGTGCCGCTCACCCGGGCTTGCCCGCCCGCGCCATCCACGCGCACGAGTACAACCACGGGTTGCCCCGTGTAGAGGTCGGGCACGCGATCGGGCCAGGCAACGGCGGGCACGCCACCGAAGTCGAGCTCGATGTCGGTCAGTACCGGGCTTTCGAGTCGCTTGAACAGCGCCTCCATCTGGGTGGCCACTTCCGATGGCCCGGCGATGGGCAGGAAGCTGCCACGCCCGAACTCGGCCGCCTTGCGCATGAACATCGAGTTGGGAGCCGAGCCTATGCCGACGGTAAACAGGCGGGTGTCGTCCAGGTGGTCGTGGATGAGCTTAAGCAACAGGTCGTCGTTGCTTACCGCGCCGTCGGTGATGAACACCAGCTGTCGTAGTCGATCGACAGGCGCCGCTTGCGCGAGGGCGGCCTCAAGGGCGGGGAGCATGTCGGTGCCGCCGCGCGCGTGGAGCCTGGAGACCCACTGCCTCGCATCGCGCACCGCCTGCTCGCTGGCAAAAACCGGCGCGTCGAGCATCGTCTCGGTCACAGAGTCGAAACGGATGATGTTGAAACTCGTGCCGGGCGCGAGGCGCTGCAGCGCAAGATTGAGCGCCTTCTTCGCCTGGCTCATAGACTTACCGGCCATCGAGGTGGAGGTGTCGACCACGAAGATGATGTCTCGTTCGGCCTGGCGCTTATCGGAGCTGCTGGGCTGGTCGGCATAGGGCGGCACGACCATGAGCAGTTGCCAGGCCTGGTCGCCGTTGGTCTCGTTGAGCAGGGCCGCCAGCGGCTCCTTGCCCACGCGCGGCTTCCAATTGAGCACGAAGTCGCGGTTGGCCGCCGTGCTGCCGTTGGCAAGCGTGACCTGGCTCAGGTGTCCGCCGAGCCTGGCCACTTTGATCTTGTGGCTGGGGCTCTTGATCGACGACAAGGGCAGGCCCGCGTCTATATTGATCTCGAGCTCGAGGGGGTCTGTGTCTGATTCCCGGTCGGCGGAGTACGTGCCGGCCTCGTTGGGCACGGCCAGCATGGGGAAATCCAGGCGCCAGCTTTCGTTGCTGTAGTCGAGCACCTGCTGGTACTCGATCTCCACGGCCACCTCCTGGCCGGGGCCGATATTAGCCACCCGGTTGGTAAAACGGTTGGGGCGTTGCTGGATAACGAGCGAGGCTACCTTGCCGGCACTCCTGGCCTCTGTGTACTGCTTGATGGCCACCTGCTTGAGCTTGAGCTTGCCCTCGATGAAGCGGTCGCCCACGCGCGCGCGCATGCCGTCGACGGCGGCCTTGTCGGGCAGCGGAAAGACGTACACCGCCTCGACCCACTCGTCGCTGGGGTTGTAGAAACGCTGGGTGACGACCGTGCGCGCCACCGTGCCGCTGATGTTGATGACCACCTTGCTACCCACCCTGGGCGCGGCCAGGAACTTGCCGTCGGTGGAGCTGGGCAACAGCAGCGAGCCACGCGTGACCTCGTCGATGGTGTACAGCGCCGGCGAAATGCCGCCGGCCGCGGTTCGCACGGTCGGGCGCAGGCCTATTCGGCACTCGCCTCTCGTGGCCTGCCCGGGAGGGCAGGTGGGAGAGGGGGTGGTCAGCGAGTGAATCGTTGTCAGCCTGTCCGCCGGCTCCACGGTGGCGAAGGCGGCGGCTGCAAAGCAGGCCACCAGTGCGAGGCTGGTGGCCAGGTAGACGAGAAACCCTCGCGCGTCGCCCCAGCTGCGGGCAGTTTGCGCGGGCAAAGTGTTTTTCGGGAGCAAAGTGTTTTTCGGGGGCGAAGTGTTGGCGTTGCTTGTTGTCATGACTGAATCTCCTGTGTTGGTTTTTTCTTGCTGTATTGAGGTCATGAACAGGAGAGTGCGCCCGCGGTTTGCAGGCGTCGTGGAAGAAACAAGGAAAGAACGTGGATTGTGTGTGCAGGTTTGGTGCAGGCGCGCGGCGGCGGTTAAACGGTTAAACGCTTAAACGACGGGTAGTTCGAGGCGGAAAGTGGCGCCAGTCGTGGTGTCGAGCGCTCGGATGCTGCCACCGTGGCGTTCGAGCGACGAGCGCACGATGGCCAGGCCCAGGCCGGTTCCCGACTTGTCGGCCGAGCTAGAGAAAAAAGGCTTGAACAGTTGCTCGGGGTCGCCCGCGGGCAGGCCCCGGCCGTTGTCGGTCACGTCAATACGCAACAGGCTGCCCTCGACCACGGTGCCGGTGAACGTCACGCGCGACCCGCCGTGGCGCAGGCTGTTGTCGAGCAGGTTGCTGAGTACCGTCTCGGTGGTATCGCGGTCCATCGGTACCCGGGCGTCGAGCGCGTTGCCCTCGCGTGTGAGCCCGAGTCCGCGCGCCTCGTAGCGCTCGGCCAGCGCTGTGAGCAGCAAGTCGAGCGACGTTGTCTCGCCACTGGGCACGAGCACGTCGGCGCGGGCAAGGGCGAGCAGGCCCACGCTCAGTCGTTGCAGGCGCCCGGTGTCGTGGGCGATGTTGTCAAGAAAACGCTTACGCTCCCGGGCCGACATGGTCTCGACGTGATCGGATAGTGTCTCCACGCTGCCGATGATGCCCGCCAGCGGTGTCTTGAACTCGTGCGACATCGTGCGCGCAAAATCACGGATGTAGTTGTCGCGTTGTCCCAGCGACGCCGCCGTGTCGGCCAGTGCCCGGCTCAACTCGGCCACCTCGCGCGTGCCTGGCCGCGGTATGGCCACGCTGCCCGCCGAGCGGCCGGCGGCAACATTGCGCGACTGCTCCACCAGCCGGCGCATGGGACGCGTGAGCGTGCCCGCCACCGCCAGCACGAGCAGGGCAAGCATCCCGACGGCGGCTGCGGCGTAGACCGCGATCTGGTCGCGCTTGTAGTACAGCGCCTTGAGCACGTTGCGCGGGGTGCGGCCCAGGATAATCGCGCCCAGCACGTAGCGCTGGGGATGATCGGGCTCGAGCAGGGGAGGGTAGATGATGGGATAGCCCACGTAGACCGTCACCTCGCCCGCACGGGCCATGGTAGTAAGACTCTGGCGCAGCAGCCGGGCCTGCGGCAGCGACTCGCTGCTGCGCTTTCGAATCACCGACACCGGCCGGCCCGAAAGCGCGAGCAAGGCTTCGGGCATCTCCAGCGCGAAGTCGCCCGTGGTGTCGGCCGTGCTCGCCACCACGCGGCCCCAGCGATCTATCACGCGCACGCCCGACAGGTTGCGCGGGCGGGCCATCGCCAGCAGTGGAGCAATGCGGTGGCCGATGGTGGTGGCCGTCGGGTCTTCGGGCAGGCCGGGATTATGGCCCCAGCTGGGTACGTCGAGGCGAGGATCACTGCCCAGGTCTATGGTAGGGCGTATGGGCCGCAGTATGCCGTGTCGCCAGCCGAGTTCGTCGGGGTTGGCGTCGTTGTTGTCGTAGGCGTCGGTAGCGGGGTAGCCCTGCTCGCGTATCCAGTTGATGAGCTTGCCCGGGCGGCCGCCCAGCCGGTACTCGCGGTCGAGCTCGCGCAGGTATGCCGATTCGATAAGCGCTGCCT
>JACNKC010000028.1:4524-4696 GCA_014382245.1 Pseudomonadota bacterium
TTCAAAAGTGTGGATGAGCCTGTAAACGCCTGCGAGCGGGTCCAGCAGCGCGGCCAGCATGACCAGCAGCAGGACGTTGCGGAGGCGAAAGAGGGGGTGCAGTCTTATCTACATTCGTCCAGGAGGGAGCACACGCGACGGACAGTCGTGACAAACGGCTGGGAGTCCGCGC
>JACNKC010000062.1:0-3303 GCA_014382245.1 Pseudomonadota bacterium
CCCCTGTCCGAGGCAGCGCGTGTGAGCTCGTGGAGGTCCGGCCTGAGCAGCGGCTCGCCACCGGTCATGATCAACAGGCACCCGGGGTTGAGATCGGCGAGTTGATCTATGGTGGCCAGGCACTGTGCCGTGTCAGCCTCGTCGCCTCGCGACCTGCCGCCGGCGTCTATGTAGCAGTGCTCGCAGGCCAGGTTGCAGCGGGCCGTCAGGTTCCACGAAACGACCTGCGGTGGCCCGGGGTCGTTCACTTTACCGAATCCCTCTTCGGCCGAACCATTGCCATCAGCCGTCATGGTGAAAGTCTCCACCGTTTTTCCAGTCACCCACGAGCTGGTCGAACAGCTCCTCGCTCACCCGTTCGAACCCGCTTGAGCGAGAGTTTTTTTCGACCTCGCTTATCACCTGCGCGCGGACCACCGGGGGCACCCGCCGTACCCGCACCACCGCGGCTTCATCCCAGGGCAGGGTGAACTCGGCCGGCCCCCCACCACGCTGCCAGGCATCGAACTTATCTTCGACCAGCTCCAGCGTTACCGATTCAGCACCCTGCTGACGGGCGAAGTTTTCAACCCGCTGCGCTGTCAGCTGACGCATAAAACCCTCGGGCACCTGCGCGAGTCGGCCGCGCGCGTCTTCGCTCCAGGCCATGCCCGACAGGCTGGCAGCCATGGCACCCGCATCGCCGGTGATGGCCGCCTGCATCTGCCCACGCCCACGCGCCAGGCCTTCCTCGACCAGTTCCAGTTCTATTTTTTCGGCTCCGCGCTCCGCGGCAAGACCCAGCACCTGCCGGTGCGCGGCATCGCGCATGAAGCCCACCGGAACGCGATCCAGTCTTGCCCGCGCCGCGTCGCTCCATGAGGGCTGATTTTCGCCGCCGGCGTCGCCGTCCATGGCAGGAACTTCTCTCGCCCGCCGCGCGGCCAGGTGAGGGCAACCAACGGTCTTTTTTTTGCCAGGCTCGCCTCCATCGCCGGCATCGGCCACGCGCCCGCCGGGGTGCATCACGCCCGACGCCTCGTTGAACAGCGCTGCCGTTACCACCGTGTGGCCCTGCTTTATGGCGTAGCGTTGCACGGCCATGCGCGCCATTGGCTGCACGTGAACGGGCACACGCCCGAGCGCCGTCGTGGCTTCCTCGGTCCAGGTCGTGGTCTGGGCCGCCACGCGGTCGGCGGGGGGCTGTACCCGCGCGCAGGTGATGTAGAGGTCAGCCGGGGCCAGCGTGAGCAAGGCCTCGGTGTTGCTCCCAAGGGCCGTGTCGGGATCACCGTGCACGCCGGTCTTTCCGAGCACCAGCAACGACGCGCCCACTCGCTGGGCGTACTCGTCTATGCAGTCGTAGGGCTTACCGGCCAACAATTCACAAACCGGGTTGAGACCTTCATCGTCGGCCATCATGCGGGCGATGTCGAGATGACCCTGGTAGATGCGAGCCAGGCCGTCGTCAATGATCTCGTTGTGCAGTTTTTCCTGCTCCTCGAAACGAAACACCTTGGCCGCCTCTTCACTGAGCACGTCGGCAATGCGGCGGAAAACCTGATAATGAAAGTGAGGGTCGTAGGCCGACACCAGGTGAAGCGGGCGACCGAGAGCGCGCGCGAGCACCATGGCCCTGGCGGCAGCAGCAAAGGACTGCTCGCTGCCGTCCACGCAGCCCACCACCGGACCGTCACCGCGCACGCAGGCCGTCTCGTCGTTAGCCACTCTCGCGATCAGCAGGTCTCCGTCGGTGGCCAGCAACACGCGCCGGCAGACGCTGCCGGTCACGCGGTGCCGGGTCTCGCCCAGCCCACTTGAGCCTATGCAGGTGAGCCCGTGCTCCCCGTCTTTCATCTCGGCCAGCAGCTCGAGATGGTTGCGGCCCTCGCGGTTGACGCTCTCGAATCGTAGCCCATCTTCACTGCACGCCCGCTCGGCTTCGGCCTGGTACGAATCGCTTATCATTTCCAACCCGCGGGTAATGAGGGTGTCGTGCACCTGCCGTTGTCGCTCGATCTCGGCGTCCTCTATGAACTGCTCGGGCAACCCGGCTTCCATCTGCCTGAACCTGTGGTCGTGTATCTGTGCCGCGTAGACGTGCAGGCCGGTCACCGTGGAGCCAAAGGCGCGCGCGATCTGCAGGGCGTGATCGAGCGCCGCGCGGCTGGCGGCCGAGTTGTCAAGGCCAACGAGCAGGCGCTCGAACACACGCGCCGACTCTTCCATCACGGTACTTTTCTTCGCGCTGGTCGTCATGCTTTTTACCCCCCCGGGTATAATTCGCTGTTGGACTGTTCGCCCTTGAGCGTGGCCAGGAAAGCAACGATGTCCTGCAACTGGCGCAGCGTCATGGCGTCGTGGAACTCGGGCATGCGGCTGTTGCCTTCTTCGTCCTGGTAGCTCTCGTCGCCACCCGCTTCGGCCCCCGGCGGATCGGCTACCACCAGCCGGCTCGGGGCAAGGATGGATTCGGCCAGGTAGATGGGCGTCTGTATGGCCCCGATCGAGGTAAGCTCCGGCCCCACGCCGCCGGGAGGCGCGCCGTCGAGGTCGAGTACGCCGCCTTTGACCCGGTGACACAGGAAGCAACTCATCTCGGTAAAAGCCTCGAGACCGGCCTCGGCGTCGCCCGGCGGAAACTCGAAGCCCGGACCCTCCACCTCGGCATCACCGGCCGTGCCGGCCCAACCGGACTGGGCGGCCTGGATGTCACCCACGGTGGAGTCGTCTATGTCAACGCCGCTGGCAACCAGCAGGTACATGATGACCGACGCGATCTCGTCGTCGTCCAGCGCGACCGGGGGCCGATGCATGGGCTTCATCAGGTCCCCGGGATAGCCATCGACCACCAAGGCGTTGGGGTCGTAAATACTTTCGGCCAGGTACTCGATGGCCGAGTAGCCCTCGTCGGCCCTGCGCGACGCCGCCCTCAGGGCTATAGGACTGCGGAACACCTCCCCCTGCACGCCGAGGTTGGGGCAACGCACGGCCGAACCCTCGGAGCCTATTGAGTGGCAGGTGTGGCAGGACCCGTCGCCCCAGAACAGGGCCTGTCCCCGCTCTACGTCTATACCCGAAGTGGCCGCCGACACCCCACCACCCTGCAGGCGGGTAACGTACCAGGCCAGGCCTATGAACACGGCCGTCAGCACGGCGACGAAGGCCAGCGCCAGGGAAGCCGTGGCGCCGCTTCTGCCGCCACCTCCCGCCCCCCCGCCGCCGGGGTACGTGGGGTCGTCCGGCGTCGGTGCCGCCCCCGCCCCCCCGCCCGCCCACCCCCCCGCCCCGCCAGAGCCGGGCGGCCCCGGCCACACCCGGCGC
>JACNKC010000062.1:3313-24529 GCA_014382245.1 Pseudomonadota bacterium
GGCGCCACACGCAGCTACGCCAAATTTAATAACAAAGTCAGCAACAGACGTGGAAAATCGCGGACAGGAAGACGAACACCTCGATCACCGCAACAGAGCAAACAACGGCGACAGCACTAAGAAAACGGCAGACAGCACGGGGAGAAAGCAAAGGACCGGGAGAGCTATACCACCGAGGCTGCCGAAACTACCGGCCCCGCCGCCGCGGGCATAGTTGCGGTCTTCAGGCATCGGCGTCTCCCGTGCCCCCGCGCTCACGACCGGCCCGGCGCAACATGAGCAGTTCGGCCAGGGCTACCAGCAGGCCTACCACGCCGGCCGTGGCGTAGTCTCCGACGGCCAGGGGAGCCTCGAGGTAGAGCGAGTACCAGGGTGAAAGCGACTGGCGCAAGCCCGTCTCTCCGTTGGAACCGTCCCAGGCCATGACCGAAAAGGCCGTCGTGCCGCCGGGCGTAAAAACGGGTCCCTTGCCCCGGTCGGGTTCGAGCGACCTGCTCAACACGACCGCCCACACACCGTCGTCGTAGACGGCACTTCCCGTTACTCCCGACCCGTTGATCCACGACTGCCTGGCCGGACCCCCGGCTTCCAGCGCCTGCATGGAGCCCTGCCCGTCGGGGCCGGCGATGTGCCGCCACTGCTTCACCGGGTTATCAATGGACCCGTAGAGAAAATACGGCCTGCGCGCGCCCTGCTGCTCCCTGGCCGGAAACTGCAAGGCCACCGCGTCGTTGTACAGCGCGCGGTTGAACTCGAAATCTTCGACGTCAAGCCCCGGGTAGGTCGGCCCCTGGTCTATCTCTGGCGTTACGTCCGACTGTTCGCCATCGGCCGCGCTCATCGAGCGGTCGTGGTACTCGAGCCTGAAGGCTATGGTCGATTCGTTGTACAACGCACGCACGCGCACCTGGTCAACGGCGGCTATCTCCCAGCGCGGACGGCGGATGACCTGGCCCATAAGCCTGAAGGCTATTTCCCCGGCCTGCTGCCAGGCCGGGTCGGCGGGGTCGGAGGGCAAGTCAGCCTGTATAAATTCTGCCGTCAGCAGCGCACCGCCGGAGGTCGCCTCGTCGACGGCCAGCGAGTCAACGTAATGGGCCAGCGCCCACCTGAGACGGGCGTCGTTGTCGGGATCACTCTCGTCGAGGGCACCCACGAAACTGGGCATCGGGGTGCCGTTCATACCGGCGGTCAAAGTCCGCCATATGTCCTCGACCCGCGAGCCGCCCTTGTAACGCCAGCCCTTGCTCAGGTCGCGGGGCAGTATGCGCTGCTCGAGATAGTTGAACTGCGTGCCGGCCGACGTGCCGTTGCCCAGCCCGCGCGGCCCGTGGCACTCCACGCAGCGGCCCTTGTCAAAAGCCTGCCTGCCCTGCTCGAGCAGCTCGTCGATGACCGGAGGGGAGCCGGGTACTTTTACAAGGTAGCGGTGGCCGTCATCGTCGACACGACGGGGATCGAAGTCTTCATCGTCGAAGTAGTCGCGGGCCAGGTAACGTATCCAGTACACCAACTGCCAGCGCTCGTCCTCCTCCAGGGTCGCCCACGACGGCATAGCCGTGCCGGGTATACCGCGGGTAATAGTGCGGTAGAGGTCCTCGTCCAGTGGTAGTTCCGAGAACTCGGTCGTGCGCATCTTGAAGTTGGCGAAGAGAAAATCCCGCGGCCGTGGGTCAAGATACTCGGCCGCCGGGCCGTTGCCCTCGCCACTGGTGCCGTGGCACCCCGCGCACCTGAAGTTGTAAAGACGGCGTCCCTGCTCGCGGTTGTATTCGTCGTTGGCCGGACGCGCCTCTACCGCGGCGGTCTCTATCTCGAGCCAGCCCGGCGTCGAGGGCGCGGTCTGCTGGGCGGCGACAGTAGTCACCACGAGCAACAACAGAGCCGGCCACAGCAGCACCGGCAAGCATCGCTGGTAACTACCTCCTTGCAGGCTCGCGCGCACCGTCAGTGGCCCCCCAGTTTTTCGGGCTCACGTGGCGCGTTACCGGCGAGATCGTACTCGGCCATTATTATTTTCCATATCTCGTCGTCCGACAGATCCAGCTCCCACCTGGGCATGGCCGACTCCCAGGGCCCACCCTCCCGGGGCAACTTCACGCCGCCCTCTTTCACCCGCCAGAAGACCGCGCCCTCGACCAGGGTCGCGATGGTTTCCACGCCGGTGAAATCGGCCGGGCTGCGCGTCTGCGCCGCGGCCATCGGCCCGTCGCCCATGCCCTTGGTGCCGTGGCAGGGCCGGCAGTTGACCATGAACAACTCGCGTCCCTGTTCTATGCTGTGGCGTTCGAAGGCCCGCCGCCTGTCGGCATCGTTGGAGACGCCGCCCGCGGCCAGGACCCCGGCGTAGGCCACGAGCTCGTCTTCGGTACTAGCGTTAACGACAATCTCCCCTGACGAAAGCTGCGCGTCGAACTGTTCGAGCATGTCGGCAGTGGGATGCCGAAACGGATTTTCCATGTGCGAAAAAGCGTCGGGTGGCGTCGGGTGACGGATGGCGTTGAACATGTCCGGGCCACCGCCACCGCCGGCAGCGGCCAGCGCCATGGCCCCCGCCGCAAGGGGCGAAACCACCAGGATGGCTGCACGCAGCGGATGTTTCCAGGCAAAAAACTCCCAAACCGGAGCCAGGAATTGCTGCCACCTCTGCTCGTTGTATGCCAGCCAGCAGGACCAGCCGAGCAGGGCCAGGGCAAAATAAAGCGTCCCCTCCAACCCTGCCGAGGCGAGATTGTGCTTCATCGAAAACCAATCATCCGACGCCAGCCAGCCGCCGAGCAAGGGCAACGCGTAGCGGGTGGCCAGCCACACTGCCGGCACGAACAGCAGCGTCCGACCCAGGGGCCCGCGCACCGCCGACTTCAATCCACCCTGTTCAGCCACTTCCGGGATCGCCCCCCGTATGACCAGGATCGGTAGACACCAGGTTTACGGTCCAGAACACGAACGAGACCATCAGCAGGAAGGTTATCGAGATGCCGCTCACGACCACGGCCATCTCCAGGTTGCTGGGGGTGCCGGCCCAGGCCGAGCTGTCCTTGATGACCGACACCACGTGCCAGCCCTTGCGCAGACCCGAACGTATGAAGCCCATCAGCCCCATGTTAAAAACGAAGAATACGCACAGCAGCAGCAGGGAGAACTGGCTGCGCCGGTGCATGCGGCCCCAGCGGATCTCGCCCAGGCTCGCGGCGCCGCGGTAGAGCAACAGGTCCATGGCGGTGGCCAGCAGCAGGCAGCTAAGCAGTATGAGCACCTGGCTTACGGCCACCTGCCTGACCAGGGGGTTGGCCTTCTCCATGATGGAAAACCCGTGCTGGAACAGCCATGCCGACGCGTGCAGGGCGGTGACCCCCACCAGCAACGCCTGCCCCAGGCGGCCGCGGTCGCGCAGCGTGAGCAGCACAGCGATCCCGAGCCAGGCCACTTGGTGGTACAGCGTCCACCTGAGCGTGGCGGCCCAGGTGATAGAACCACCGAAGTCAATACTGGCAAACGCCACCGGCAGACGCTCGACCACGAAGCGCGAGATTTCAGGATTGGCGTCGGACAGCTCTCCCGACCCGGCGTAGCGCAGCAGCATGGCCGCACCCACCGCCACGGCCGACAGCAACAGGAGTACGGCCCTACGGCCCTGCGCCCGCACGCTCACCTCGCCAACCTTGTTCGAACGCCGGTACATGAGAAAGCCGGCGAAGGTGGTCAGTATCATCAACTGTATGACCGCGTTCTTGGCCGGCATGAGCCCGAATTTTTTTTCCAGCCCACCGGCCGGCAGGTTGTGGGGCGTGAGCCACACAGCGAAGCAGCAGAACAAGATACCCAGCATCCAGGGCACGTAGCGCTCGTAGCGTTCGCCGCCGGGAATACGACGCATGCCCGACCACAGGTAAAAATTGCCGGCTATGAACAGGGTGCCGACAAAGACCGCCTGCAGGATGAAGGTCCAGGAAAAAGTTCCGCCCATCATGTCCTGGCCCATGGTGGCGTTGAAGCTGTAAATTTCACGGCCCAGGTAATAGCCAGCAAACGGAAGCGGGATGAGCGCTGTCAGGGCGATGAAGTTGCCCACGTATCCCATCCAATCGTAGTGGGCCCGCTCCCGGTCGCTGCGCGAACCCAGAAAGCGTATGGCCGCGTAGGCCCCGCATATGGCCCCGCCGAAGGCCACGTTGCCCAGCATGCGGTGGATGTTGAGCGGCATCCACAGGTAGTTGGCAAACGCGTCCCAGGTGGACCCGATGTACTGGGTTCCCTGCCAGTGGCTGGCCAGTGTTCCCGCGGCTCCCTGTTCGAGCCCTGGCGGGCTCATCATGTAAGTGGCCCAGGAGTTGGCGATCACCATCAGGGCCGTGCCCACGAGGTTGAGCTGCACGCCCAGCCAGATGTGCAGTATCTTCGAGCGTCCCCGCGCCATGCGCTTCCAGCCGTAGTAGTAGACGTAAAGCGTAAAACCCTCTGCAAAAAACAACAGCGCGTAAAAATAGAAGGTCGAGTGAAAGACGCCGGTCAGGTGAGACATGAAGGCCGGGTAGCTCGAGTACAGGGTGAAGGTAAGCAGGCCGCCGAAGGCGGCCGTGGTGGCGAAGGCACCACTGAGCAGGCGGGTGAACTCGTAGGCCAACGCATCGTAGCGCCGGGCGGTATCGGGGTCGGACTGCAGGTAGCCGACCAGCTCCACTATCACCGCGAAGATGGGCACGCCCAGCACCAGCGCGGCGAACATCAGGTGGAGTTCTGCCACCACCCACACCACCAGGCGCGGGCTGATGCCGAGCACCGTGCGATAGGCGACCTCGTCTGCCGCCGTGGCGGGAGCAGCCAGCAGCAGGAACAAGCCCGTCACCAGTAACGAGAACCCCGCCGCCGGCCGAGAGCGGTAATTCCACCCGCGGCGACAGTACCGAGCGGCTGTCGCTGACATTAAGACCAGCGCCTACTTTCCAGCCTTGAAGACCAGGTTAACGGTAGCGGTTTTGCCCTCTTCGAGGGTGACTTCCTGCTCGGCAAAACCCAGCACCGGGTGAAAAGCCTTCACCGTTCGCTTGCCCGCCGGCACGCCTTCGAGCGTGTAACTGCCACCGTCAACTGCGTCGGCAAAGGGGTTGTCCGGAACGAACAGCCAGCCCCTCATGAAGTCGTGTATGTCACAGGTAAGCTGCACCACGTTGCCCCGCCTGGGCTTGATGGCCTTGCTGTCGGTCTGCCCTTGGTTGGGCTGGGCTATGTTCATAAGGTCGCGCCTGGCCCGGCCGATGATCTCGTAGGCGTGGATGTTGTGGGCCACCGGATCGTCGTTGACTATTTCGAGCGTCGCACCCCTGGGCACAAAAGAAACGCCCGGCGAAAAACGGCACTCCTTCTGCGCCAGCTTGAAGGCCTTGTCGGGGACCGCCACGCCGTCGATTTCGCCCTCGATATAGACGATCACGCCCGAGAGCAGACCACCCTTGTCAACCACCACCTGGTCCATGGCTCGCTCGCCCTGCCCGCAGACCTCGATGTCCTTGGTAATCGTACGGGTACTGGCCCTGGGTGCCTTGCCATCCAGGCGCACACTGCCCTGTACGGTCGCGCCCCAGGCCGTGGTCGCCACCGGCAGAGACGCCAACGATGCCACCGCCAGCAATGCGGCCGTGGCTGTAACTGACTGCCTTATCATAAGATGTTTACCTCCAAAGCCGTGTCATAAGCAGGAAGCGTACCGGCTTCATGAACGGGAACCCCGGGCAGTCCGGCCGGGATAAAATACGCAGCCGGAGCGGCCCCGCCGGCCCCAGAAAGCCGGGGGTACTTTTTCGCAGCGCCGCGGATTTCGCAGCAACGGGAAGCCCGGGGCCCCACCACTCCCGACCCTGACAGCGGCCGGCACGGGTTGAAAACAACCCGAACGGGCACCGAGCCGGAAGAGCCGGATCAGTACAACATGAAGTAGATAGTCACGCCGGTGGCCGAGACGTAGAGCCACAGCGGCAAGGTGACGCGGGCTATGCGGCGATGCGCTTGCAGCTGGTCGGTCCAACCACGGTAGAGCGTGAGCAGGGCCAGCGGCATTATGATCGCGGCCAGCACTACGTGGCTGGCGAGCAGCGACAGGTACAGCGCCTTGAACTCGCCCTCGTAGTGGCGCGGCCCGGCCTTGTACCAGTGGTAGACGACGTAGCTGACGAGAAACGCAGCAGAACTGGCAAAGGCCGCCAGCATCGCACGGCGATGGGCGAGGCGACGGCCGGTCTTTATCATGGCCAGGCCCGTGAGCAGCAGCAGCCCGCTCAAGGCGTTGAGGGTGGCGTTTACCGTCGGCAATCCCGACACGTCCAGCCCACCGGCCACTCCCTCGGGGCGGGGGCCGAGGATGAGAAACGCCACCGCGGCGCACACCACCGCCGACGTTATGTAGATTATGCGCCGCCAGAAAGCGTCTCGTTCATCGGTTATCATGCTGTGCTCCATCCTCCGGCCGGCCACTGTAGCCCGGGAGCGCCGCCGACCTGAGCAGCGCAAACCCGTGTTTTCAGTGCCCTTCGGCTTGAAGAGTCGCACGGCGTCGGATACTTGTCGTCGGTTATTCGAGCGTTACCGGGCTTTTTCATCAACACCCCGGGGCCAGGAATACACGCTAAAGGGCATGGCAGACAACGGCAGCAGCAAGGACGACGCCGCCACGAGCGTCTCGATGGAAACCATCGTCAACCTCAGCAAGAGGCGTGGTTTCGTATTTCAGAGCTCCGAGATCTACGGCGGCCTGGGCAGTTGCTGGGACTACGGGCCGCTGGGTGCCGAGCTCAAGCGCAACGTCAAGGAGGCCTGGTGGCGCGACACCGTCACCACGCGCCCCGACGTGGCCGGCCTCGACTGCTCCATCCTTATGCACCCGCGGGTGTGGGAGGCGTCGGGCCACCTCGACAATTTTACCGACCCGATGGTGGACTGCAAGCTGTGCAAGGGGCGTTTTCGCGCCGACCAGCTCGAGCACGCCAGCTGCCCCAGAAAGCCGAGCAAGAAACCGGGCGAATGCGAGGGCGAGCTCACCGAGCCGCGCAACTTCAACCTGATGTTCAAGACGCACATGGGCCCGGTCGAAGACTCGGCGGCGGCCGTCTACCTGCGGCCGGAAACCGCGCAGGGTATATTCGTCAACTTCGTCAACGTTGTGAACTCGGCGCGCATGAAGCCGCCCTTTGGCATAGCGCAGCAGGGCAAGAGTTTTCGCAACGAGATAACGCCGGGCAACTTCCTGTTTCGCACCCGCGAGTTCGAGCAGATGGAGTTGGAATTTTTTGTGCCGCCGGGCAGCGACGACGCCTGGTACGAGTACTGGCAGGCGCGCCGCATGGCCTGGTACACCGACTACGGCATAAACCCCGATCGCCTGCGCCTGCGCTGTCACGCCGACGACGAGCTGGCCCACTACGCCAAGGGCTGCGCCGACGTGGAGTACGAGTTCCCCATCGGCTGGCAGGAGCTCGAAGGCATAGCCAACCGCACCGACTTTGACCTCAAGGCCCACATGGAAGCGTCGGGCAAGGACCTCAGCTTTTTCGACCCGCAGTCAAAAGAGCGCTTCGTTCCCTACGTAATCGAGCCGTCGGCCGGTGCCGATCGCTCCACGCTGGCCTTTCTCGTCGACGCCTACCACGAGGACCCCCCGGAAGAGGGCCGCCCCGCGGACGACCGCCGCGTGGTGCTCAAGTTTCACCCGTCGCTGGCGCCGATCAAGCTCGCCGTGTTTCCACTCATGCGCAAGGAAGGCCATCCTGAAAAGGCGATGAAGATTGTCGAAGAACTCAGGGGGCACTTCGCGGTGCAGTACGACCAGGCCGGTTCAATAGGTCGCCGCTACAGGCGGCAGGACGAGATCGGCACGCCACTGGGAGTGACCGTGGACCACCAGACCATGGAAGACGACACCGTCACCCTGCGAAATCGTGACACGATGGAGCAGCAGAGGGTCCCGATCACCGCGCTGCAGGGTATAGTGCGCGATAAAATCTCGCCCCCTGTATCGAGCGGACCGCTGATGCCCGAGGAAAACTGAAGGCGCAGAGCGCTCGTCGGGACAAATACGCAGTGCTGCCGGTGACGCGGCACGATAACTACAACAACCAGCAGGCAGGACAGATGGCCACCACGAAAAAGAGCAACAGTAAAAAGAAAACCTCCGCCAGGAAAAAAGCCGCCGGCAAAAAAACACCGCGCAAGCAGAAGTTCGTCTACAGTTTTGGTGACGGCAGCGCCGAGGGCGACTCGTCCATGCGCAACCTGCTCGGAGGCAAGGGTGCCAACCTGGCCGAGATGGCGGGGCTGGGGCTTCCCGTGCCTCCCGGCTGCACGATATCCACCGAGGTCTGCGCGCTCTACGACGCAAAGAAAGACAGCTACCCGGCCGGGCTCAAGGAACAGCTGAAGGCCGGGCTCACCACCATCGAAAAAACCATGGGCAAACGCCTGGGCGACAAGGCCAACCCGCTGCTGGTGTCGGTGAGGTCGGGCGCGCGCGCGTCGATGCCCGGCATGATGGACACCGTGCTCAACCTCGGGCTCAACGACGAGACCGTCGTGGGACTGGCCGCGGCCAGCGGCAACGAGCGCTTCGCCTGGGACAGTTACCGGCGCTTCATACAGATGTACGGCGACGTGGTGATGGACCTCAAGCCCACCTCGGCAAAGGAAACCGATCCTTTCGAAGCCATCATCGAGGCCAAGAAAATCAGCCACGGCCTCGAACTGGACACGGAACTCACCACGCTGCACCTGCAGCAACTGGTGCGAGAGTTCAAGGCGCTGATCAAGGGGCGGCTCAAGCGCGAGTTTCCGACCGATCCCATGCAGCAGTTGTGGGGAGCCATCGGCGCGGTGTTTCGCAGCTGGGACAACGAGCGGGCACACGTGTACCGCAAGCTCAACAACATACCCTTCGACTGGGGAACCGCGGTCAACGTACAGGCCATGGTCTTTGGTAACCTGGGCAGCAGCTCGGCCACCGGCGTAGCCTTCACGCGCAGCCCGGCCACCGGCGAGAAGATTTTTTACGGCGAGTTCCTCGTCAACGCCCAGGGCGAAGACGTCGTAGCCGGCATACGCACGCCCCAGCAGATCACGCTGGAGGGTTCGCGCAGCTGGGCCGATGAAAACTACGTGGACGAGTCCGACCGCGAGCGCCTCTACCCTTCGCTCGAGGAAGTGATGCCGCGTTGCTACAAGCAGCTACGCAAGGTGGCGAGATCGCTCGAGCGACACTACCGCGACATGCAGGACCTCGAGTTCACCATCGAGCGCGACCGACTGTGGATGCTGCAGACCCGCGGCGGCAAGCGCACGGCGGCGGCCGCGGTGAAGATCGCGGTCGACATGGCACGCGAGCGCCTCATCAATCGCGACACCGCCGTACTGCGCGTTGACCCCGACCAGGTCGACCAGCTTCTGCACCCCACCATCGACCAGTCCGCTGACAAGGATCTGCTCGCGCGCGGGCTGGGTGCTTCGCCGGGCGCGGCGTCGGGGGCGGTGGTGTTCTCGGCAGAGGACGCCGTGACCGCAGCCGAGGATGGCCACAAGGTGCTGCTGGTCAGGGTCGCCACCTCGCCCGAAGACATACAGGGTATGGTCGCCGCCCAGGGTATCCTGACGGCTACCGGCGGGCGCACCTCGCACGCGGCCGTCGTGGCCCGCGGCATGGGAACCTGCTGCGTTGTGGGCTGCGAAAAACTCAAGATCGACTACTCGCGCGACCGCATGACCGTGGACGGGCGCAGCATCAAGCGCGGCGACTGGGTAACCATCGACGGCTCGTCGGGAGAAATTTACCTGGGTGAAGTGCCCACGGTGGAAGCCGTGATGACCGACGAGTTCGACGTGCTCATGGACTGGGCTGACAAGCTGAGGACACTCGACGTGCGCACCAACGCCGACACCCCCGCCGACTCCAAGGTGGCCCGACGCTTCGGTGCGCAAGGCATCGGCCTGTGCCGCACCGAGCACATGTTCTTTGAAGACGACCGCATACTGGCCATACGCGAGATGATACTGGCCGACGACCTGGCCGGTCGTGAGAAAGCGCTGGCGAAGTTGCTGCCCCACCAGAGGCGCGACTTCCTGGGCATCTTCAAGGCCATGGACGGCTTACCGGTTACCGTGCGCCTGCTCGACCCGCCGCTGCACGAGTTCCTGCCGCACAGCGACGCTGAGTACGCCGAGCAGTCCAAGGCCTCGGGCGTGGCCCAGGCGAGGCTGCGCGAGCTGGGTGATGCCTTGCACGAATTCAACCCCATGCTCGGCCACCGTGGCTGTCGCCTGGCGATCACCTACCCCGAGATCTACGTCATGCAGACCCGCGCCATCATCGAAGCCGCGCTGCAAGCAGCGGGCAAGGGCATAAAGGTGCTGCCCGAGATAATGATCCCTCTGGTGGGTGCGACACCCGAGTTGGCCATACTGCGAGAACTGGTCGAAAAGACCGCCGAGCAGGTGTTTTCGAAGAAGAAAAAGCGTGTGAAGTACAGCATCGGCACCATGATAGAAGTGCCGCGCGCCGCGCTGACGGCCGATGACATAGCGGCCCACGCCGACTTCTTCTCCTTTGGCACCAACGATCTCACGCAGATGGGCTTCGGCCTTTCGCGCGATGACTCGGGCCGCTTTCTACCTGCCTATGTTGAGGTGGGCGTGCTCAACGATGACCCCTTTGCCACGCTCGACACGGTGGGCATAGGCAAGCTCATGGAGATCGCTGTGGAAAAGGGGCGCTCGGTGAAGAAGACGCTCAAGCTCGGCATATGCGGCGAGCACGGCGGCGATCCGAGGTCGATCATGTTCTGCCACGCACTGGGGCTGGACTACGTGAGTTGTTCGCCCTACCGGGTGCCGGTCGCGCGGCTGGCGGCTGCGCACGCGGCCCTGGCCGAGCGAGACTGACCAGCCGAGAGCGGGGAGCACGAGCATGGCAAAAAAACCGGCAGCCGTTGAAGGCACGACCAGGGTCGTGGGCATTTTCGGGGACCCGGTCGACCACAGCCTGAGCCCGCGCATGCACAACGCGGCTTTCGCCGAACTCGAGCTGGACTACGTTTACGTTCCCCTGCGCGCCAATCGCCGCAATCTCAAGGAAGCCGTTCGCTCCATGCGCGCCCTGGGAATCGTGGGCGCCAACGTAACCGTGCCCTTCAAGCAGGACGCGCTCAAGCTCGCTCAGCGGCTCACACCGGCAGCCAGGGCGGTGGGCGCGATAAACACGCTGTACTTCGACGACAAGCGATTGGTGGGCGACAACACCGACGGCGTGGGATTTGTCGACGCGCTGGCGGCCCACGGCCTGCGGGCGCGCAAGAAGCGAGTGCTCATCATCGGTGCCGGTGGTTCGGCGCGCGCCGTGCTGCACGGGCTGCTCGAGGCCGGGGCGGCCGACGTCGTGGTGGCCAACCGCACCCTCTCGCGCGCGGCACGGCTGGCGCACGACCTGTCGCGGCGTGACTCCCAGGTGCGGGCGGCCAGGCTCGACCTTCTCGACGACTTTGATTTTCTCGAAACGCGGCAGCTGGTAGTCAACTGCACCCCGGTGGGGCTCAAGGGCGAGAACTTCCTCGACTACGACGTGGATTCGACCCCCAGGGACTGCCTGCACTTTGACCTCGCCTACGCGGAGAAGCCCACGCCTTTTCTCGCCATGGCTGCCAGCCGCAAGCGCCCCACCGTGGACGGACGCTACATGCTGTTGTTCCAGGGCGCGGCGGCATTCAAGCGCTTCACCGGGCGAAGAGCGCCCCTGGCCGTGATGGCCAAGGCGCTGGGCATCAAGCTACCCGGCTGAGCGGGCGGAGCCGTCCTGGAGACGGTGCTGTCAGGGGCTGACCATCCAGCTGGGATAGGCCCCGCTCGCGGCGAGCGAGCCGCTGAAAGTCAATACTTCCTGGGTTGGGTAGTAGTCGTTGTCGAGCATGAACACGTGCAGGTCGAAGAGCGTGCCCGACATCGTGCCGACTCCCTGTATTCCCACCGAGCTTACCTGGGCGGGCGTGGTACCCTCGGGCACTTCGATGCCTACCTGGCTGTAGCCCTCGCCGCTGAGCAGGCCCAACGTGCCTCCGCCCGACAGCTGGCCGTGGTCGGACAGGTAAACCACACCGTCCACCACCGCGCGGCCGCGGATGGACTGCGTGCCCACGTCGGTGTCCACGTTGTACTCCACCCACAGGTAGTTGCGCAGGTTGCTGGGCTTACCAGCCGTGGCGTTGGGGTTGAGCTCGGTCTTGAACTCGCGGGTAAACTCCTTGGCCGCGACCACCCACGAGACCGGCTCGAGCAACAGGATGCGCTCACGCGATCCGGTAGCCTCGCGCTCGAAAGGCACCAGGCCGAAGACGAAATCCGAATCACCGTCGTCGGCTATGAGCCCGTTAGCCGTACGCGTACGCACCACCGGGTGGGTGCCACCTCGCATGGTGCCTGTAAACACCGCCATGCTGCCGCTTTCGTCGTAGCGGTGATAGACAGCGAGCACGTCGCCGGTCGTGTCGTCAACGTCGACGCGCACTATGGTCTCTATGTCGTGCGGACGACCCCACTGCGAGATCAGCACTTCCGGAAACAGGCCGGTGCCACCGTCCTCGTTGCTCCAGGCCATGACGTAGTAATAAGACGTTACCCCTCCAGACGACGAAGCGTCCCAGGTCATGACCACTGGCACGTCGCTGAGCCCGTTACCCGGGTGCACCGAGTAGGGGTTGAGGTTGGTGTCTATTCCGAGCAGCACGGGCGCAACGCGCAAGGCGTCGTAGCCCGGATCGCCCAGCGACAGGACATCTATGGCCAGCGATTCGAGCAGCGCCGGCGCCTTTTTTACACTTCCGAGTTTCTTGCGATAGCGCAGGCCCAGCGTGTGCACGCCGGCCGACAAGGCACCGAGCTGAACGCGGTAGGCGGTCGAGTCGCCGCCGCCGTATAGCACCGCCGTGCCCTGGCTCGCGCCGTCCAGGTCGTACTCAACGACGATGGCCGTGTCTTCGACGGCACCCCAGTCGGTACCCGGCGCGGCCATGGTGATCGCTGCCGTGGCCTCGCCCTCGGCCGCGGTCTCAAAACGAACCTGCTGGTAACCACCCTTGGAAAGAACCAGCGCGTCAATGTCGAACACCCAGTTGCTTATGTCGGCGCACATGGCCACGCCGCCACAACCGCTCGCGGGCTTATCGGCTTTCTTGGCACAGCCCACAAGATCCTTGGGATACTTGTCAGCCTTGGACTTACGACGCCGCTTCAGGGCCTTGTCCGTCGTCTTAGCAGCGGCCTTGCCCAGGGCCGCCTGGCAATCGTCGGCTGCCGCTACCACGCACTCACCGACGGCGTCCCAGCCGACACCGAGAGCCGCAGCCACAGAGTTGTTGACCGATTCATCGAGGTAGCCCTCGCAGGCCACCGACAGGCCGAAGGCATTGGCCGTGGGCAACTCGCAGGCGGTGGGGCAGAGCGGCGCGCCTTTCTTAGAACACTTGAGCAGGGCCTTCCACCTGGCCTTGACGTACTTCTCCACGGCCTTGGGTTGAGTCGTAGAATCGACAGCGCAATCGGATGGGACGGCCGCTGCCGGCAACGGGGCCCACAGCAACAGGACGGCCAGCAGGGTGAGCAACAGCTCCGTGGGTTTTTGCCCCGCGGGATCGCTCGATGAATTGATTACCTGCTCGTTTGCCATCTTGTTTCGCCTCCGAATTCCAGTTGGCGGAGCGCCCTTCAGCGCGGCAGGACCAACGCCCATACAACCAGCGGTAATCATAGACCCACAACAGCAGGCATGGCCAGCCCGGGATAGCCACTGATTGATTAAAAACGCCGTGTTGCCCCCCACGCGGGGGGGCAACCGGAAGAGGAGAGGGTGATTTTGTGATTGACAGGCCAACGGCCATTTGCGACAGTTTTTAGCTGGGTGCGTGTCCCGTATTGCCGGCCTACCGATATTGTAAAAGCTGAAACCGGCAGAACAATCGCAACTACCAGCCAAATGGAATCCAGGGGGTATCTATGAACAACAATTACTCGTCTTGCGCGGTAGCCATGCTCGCCGTTGCATTCACTCTCGCGCTCGTCGCACCGGCCGTCGCCCACCAGGCGGGCACCATCAAGGTGGAAACGATCAAGTCCAAGACGTCGGGTAAGCTCAGCACCCTGCCGGGCTACAAGAAGGGCGACACCAAGTTTCAATTGCTGGTGACCAACAAGGACCCCGAGGTAGACGTGCTGCTGCGTTTTCCGGTGTGCCAGTACGGCGACGAAAACGTCGAGGAGCAGGACTGGCCCTACCAGTACAAGCGCGTACAGTTCTCGGGTTCGCAGACACTGGACAACTACCTTTCGCTGGGTAGCGGCGGCGTCATCGGCAGCCCCTACCCGCCCCGATCACCGCTGTACGCCTTCTGCATATACTCGAAGTCGACGGTGCCGGGCATGTACGTGCTCAAGCGCGGGCAATCGGTAAAGTTGAAGGCCACGCTGGACTTTCGCTCGCCGTTGCTCGCACTCGCCCAGGACGACCCCACCCGCACTCGTTTCGGCATAGCCGTGCGTAACTTCTTCGACGTTTTCGTGCTCGGCAGTGCCAACGATGGCTACTCCGACGAAACAGCCGGCGCCTTGGTATCGAATAGAAAAGCTTATGCCGGTGCGCTGTCGGAGTACGCCAAGTCGGACGCAGTGCCCGATGCCCGGCAGCGATTTTCGTACTTCTACCAGCTGACCCTCGACGCCCCATCGTCGGTCAGCGGCGTCTTCGAGCGGGTAAGCTTCAAGGACCTGTTCATGGTCAACCACGACGCCAGCTGGCTCGCCACCGCGCCCGAGACCGAGGGAATAGCCGTAACACAGTACACCGACGGCATGGAGTACGTGGCGCTGGAGGACTATCTCACCTACAAGCAGACCATCCCCGATTTCGCGCTCGACCATGACCCCCAGCACAGCCACCTCTACGCTATAAACGACGACCTGGACGGCGACGGCAAGTCGGACACTGGCGGCCCCAGGCCGGGCGACCAGGTGTGCTTGTTGCCCCCGCGCCACGACTGCGTGCTCAACGACTGCCGCGGCGGCGGCACTACCGGCCGGATGGCGGGTTCGGGCGACCAGCGGGCTGCTACCTACAATCTCAGTGGCCGTTTCTCCTCGAAGTGGCTCGACCACGCATTGCACCCGGCCTTCGGCTGGCGGGCCGTGGCCTGGTGGAACGACGGCGGCACTTGGACAAAGCTCGCCTCTGACTGGGTGCAGTGGGACGGCAGCTGGAGCCTGGCCGTGAACCACACGGGTTACAGCGGGCAGCACCTGCGCATGCAGTACCGCGCCTACAACAGCTACTACCACCCAATGGACGAAGACGATGACCTGTTTCGCTGGATAGGGCCCGACCGTACGGGCATCTCGACCAGCCACGACGAGGGCCACTGGTACGCCGACACCGACGGCGGCGACGCCAACGGACTGGGCGAGCTATACCACGCCGCCTACTACCAGTGGTCTAAGCTCTACTGGACCGGCGAGATCAACCCCATTCGTGCCAACCCCGTGAAGGTCTACTACCCCAATACCTGGTACGACTGCGGCGACGGCAGCGGGGTGCCCTGGAGCTGCGCTTCGGCCTCCGGGAGCGGCACCATATGGCTCACGGCTGCTCACGGCACCCAGGCCAACGTGGTGCAGCACGAGTTCGCCCACAACGTAAACAACGAGTTCTGGGACAACAAGCGGCCGGCTGGTTCGGGTGGCAGCCACACCTTGTGTGGCCGTTTCAACGAGGGGCTGGCGCTGCGCGAGGGCTACGCCGACTTCCTGCCCTACTGGGTGCAGTGCGATCGTTCGAGCGACGGCAGCTGCACCGACGGCTCGGGCAACAACCTCGAATCGGGGAACTGCACCAGCTCGTCGAACGCCGACGAGCGCGAGTGGTACGTGGCCAAGACCTTCTGGGATCTCTACGACAGCCACTCCGACATCGACGACATACTGTGGTACAACCACGAGGGCTCGGTGCAGAAATTACTCTTCCAGAACGGCCCGGCCAACGACGGCGACGCGCTGGGCATGAGCGACTTCCGCACCGTGTATCGCAACAACTGCTCGGCCGGACACGAGGGTTACATAGACGACATCTTCCAGATGAACGGCACCAACTGAAGCTGCGGCTGCAGCAGCGTCCCCGATACCGGGGGCTGTTGTATTACAGCTAAAGTCTTGAGAGCCACGCCCGCGATCGACTATGGTCGCGGGCATGGCCGAAACTTCTGCGGACACAACCAAAGGGGCGGCGAGGGGAGAGGCGACCGCCCCTGCCGTAAGGCTGCTCGACCACTACCTTGCGCTGGCGGCCGAGAGCGGGGCCTCGGACCTGCACTTTGAGCCCTCGGGCGGGCGTATGCAGGTGCGCGTGCGCATAGACGGCAGCCTGCGCGCGCTATCGCCCCCGCCCCACGGGTTGGAAAGCGCCCTGCTCACCCGAGCGCGCCTGCTCTCGCGCGTAAACCTCGCCGAGCGACGCCTGCCCTGCGACGGCCGCTTTCGCTGGCAGGGCAGGTCCTCGGTACCACTGGACCTGAGGGCTTCGTTCCTTCCCGTTGACGGAGGTGAAAAACTCGTCCTGCGCCTGATGCCGGGCGACGGCCGCCCGCGCCCCATCGAAGACCTGGGCATGGACGAGGCCGATCTCGCGCTGCTCGAAAGCACTCTCGCCCAACCCTCTGGCATGCTGGTCTGCGCGGGACCTACCGGTGCCGGTAAGACCAGCACGCTGTACGCCACCCTCGCCCGCCTTGCCACCCCGCGCAGGGCGACCGTCACCGTCGAAGACCCGGTAGAGATGCGCCTTGACGGTGTCACCCAGGTGCAGGTAGACGACGACGCGGGCCGCAGTTTTGCCGTCGTGCTGCGCAGCCTGCTCAGGCAGGACCCCGACGTTGTGATGATAGGCGAGATGCGCGACGGCGAAAGCGCCGCCATCGCCTGCCGCGCCGCGCTCACCGGCCACCTGGTGCTCACCACCCTGCACACCGCCGACACCACCGAGGCGGTGGTGCGACTTCGCGACATGGGCGTGGCGTCTTACCTGGTGTCGGCCACCGTGTCGCTGGTGGTCGCGCAACGACTGCTGCGAAAACTCTGCCACCACTGCCGCCGGCAATCCGAGCCGGCAGCCCACGAATCGCAACTGTACCGTGCCTGTGGACTGGCAGTCCCCCCGGTCCTGGCACGGGCCGTGGGCTGTCGGTGTTGCCGGGGCGAGGGCTACTCGGGGCGCAGCGCGGTGTTCGAAGTCATGAACCGCGAGGGCGGGATCGACCGGCCGCCGCGGCGCAGGCTGATGACAGCGGCCCTGGTAGCTGCCGGCCGATTTGACACGAGCTTTGAGGAGGCCGTAGCCGCTTGCCCGGTACCGCAACAGGCAGTGACGAGGGCCAACGAGCGATGAGCGCCATCGCCGAACACCGTAAGCCCGGACGCCATATGCCCGGACGCGGTAAACCCGGACGCGGTAAACCCGGACGCGGTAAACCCGGACGTAGCGACCTGCTGCTTGCCGCCACTCGCCTGGGGGAGCTGCTCGACGCAGGTCTTTCAACACCCGAGGCCCTGTCGGCGGCCGCCCAGCCACGCGACCGAGCCGCACGCATGGTGGGCGCCGCCGCCGCGGGCGTGGCACGCGGACAGTCACTGTCGCGCGCACTGCTAACAGCCGGCGCGCCGCTCGACCGGGTGGACCTCGCGCTGCTCGAAGCCGGCGAGTCGGGCGGCGACGTTGCCCGCGCGCTGGCACTACTGGCCGACCGGCTCGAGCAACGCGCAGCAATCCGCAAGCAGATAACCGGGGCGCTGTCCTATCCCGCCATGCTCTTGCTGGTGACCGTGGTCGTGTTGCACGGCATGTCCTTGTTCGTGCTGCCCTCGCTGGCCGCGATGTACGAGAGCATGGGCATAGCCATGCCCACGAGCAGTCGCGTGCTGATGGCCGCCGGGCGGGCCTCGGCCAGCCACGGGCCGGGGGTCCTCGCCTGCCTGCTGCTGGCAACCTCGCTCGTGATGACCTTGCGCTCGCGCTCACCACGGCTGCGCTTGCTCTGCGACGAAACCCTGCTGCGGACGCCCTTGCTGGGCGGCATGTTCACCTCGTTTCAGCACGCCGCGGTCTACTCGGTGGTGAGCGCGCTGCTGGAAGCCGGTTGCAGCGTGACCGACGCGTTGCAGATGTCTGCTCGCTGCACGGGCAACACCGCCGTGGCCCGCTCGCTCGAGCGCGCCTGCCGTCGCATACGCCGGGGCGTGATGCCCGGCACGGCGCTGGGCGCGAGCGCCCTCGATCCATCCGGCGAATCCGCCGGCATACTGCGCGTGGCCGAAGCCACGGGCGATTACCCTGGCGCGTTCGCGAGACTGGCTCGCCTCGCCGCTTGCCGGCGCGACCGCGCCGTTGAGCGCTTCGGCAAGCTGGCCGAACCGGCCGCCGTAACCCTGATGGCCGTCGCCGTGGCCGGCGGAGTGCTCGCGCTCTACCAACCGGTGCTCGGCTCGGCCTCACTACTGCAAGGAGGAACCCAATGAAACGACCACTGAGAAACCCATCCGTCACCCGGTTGACCTACGGCAGCTATTCAGCTGCTGGCAACGCAGAGAAAGGATTCACCCTTTTCGAGCTGCTCATAGCCGTGGCCATAATCGGGATACTGGCGGCGGTATCGATACCGCGCTTTACCGACTACCGCGCCGCCGCCTTTGACAGCCGCGCCCAGCAGGACCTGCGCAACGTGGCCTCGGCCCAGGAGCTGCACCACGCCACCAGCGACACCTACGCCGCGGCCACCGCCGACCTGGCGGGCTTCTCGTCGTCCCCCGGGGTGGTGATGGCCATAGCATCGGCCGACGCCTCGGCCTTCGTGGCCAGCGCCAGTCACCCCGGTGGCAAGAACGTGTACAACTGGGACAGCGCTGCTCAACCCGCCATGTCTTCGGCCCCGCAGGCGCCGGCTCCCTGACGGCCGCGGCCCTCTGACAGCCGCGGGCCCAAGGGGGGTCTACTCAAAAGGAGGCCGATAGGCCGGCGGCAGCTTGCGACTGCCGTCGGCCGCTATAACAATTCGTTTCGCCCTCCCGGGTGCCCAGGATAGCCGTGATCGGGCAACTAGAAATCGCAGAGTAAGAATTGATGCTGGAGTTATTTGCCTTCCTGCTCGGCCTGGCAACGGGTAGTTTTCTCAACGTGTGCATCGTCAGGATCCCGAGGGAACTGTCGGTGGTGAGCCCGCGTTCTCACTGCCCCGCCTGCGAACACGAACTGTCCTGGTACGATAACCTACCGCTGTTGAGTTACCTCGCGCTCCTCGGGCGCTGCCGCTCGTGCAAGCAGCCCATCGGCCTGCGCTACCCGGCGGTCGAGCTGATCACCGCGCTGTTGTTCCTGGCCCTGTCGCTGCAGGGATTCTCAACGGCCGCTTTCTTTGTCTACGCGGCGCTGACATCGGCGCTGGTGGTCATAACCTTTGTCGACATCGACCACTACATCATCCCCGACGTCATCACCCTGCCCACCATCTTGGTGTCGCCGGCCCTGGCGTTGTTCGTGCACCACGTGAGCTTCGTAGACTCACTGCTGGGCATACTCGTGGGCGGCGGCCTGCTGTGGTCGGTGGCCTGGGTCTACGAAAAAGCACGCGGCCAGGAAGGCATGGGCCTGGGTGACGTCAAGCTGCTGGCCATGACCGGCGGACTGCTGGGGTGGAAGGCGGCACTGTTCACGCTGGCGGCAGGCTCGGTAGTGGGCTCGGTTGTGGGCATCGGGGTGATGATCGCCCAGCGCAGGGGAATGGGCACTGCGCTGCCCTTCGGGCCGTTTCTCGCCGCCGGTGCGCTGGCCTGGATCTTCTGGGGCCCGCAGTTCCTTGACTGGTACCTGTCGTCGGCCGGGGGATGGTCCGCGGGGACGTGGGCGGCCGTTGTGCTGCCGATGTTAGGGGCCTGAACGCCACGGTGACTTCCGTTTCGCAGCCCCCGCGTTCGCGACCCACGAGATCACAGCTGGCAGCGCTGGGCCGACGCGACCCGGTCATGGCGCGGGCGCTCAAGCACTACGGTCCGTTCCCCGGTTTTCCGCAGCCCGAGAACCGCCGCGTGCCCCACTTCGAATCGCTGGCGCGCAGCATCGTCTTTCAGCAACTCGCGGGCGCTGCGGCCCGGGCCATATGGCAACGCGTGATCACGCTCACTCCGGGAGCGCGACTGGCCCCACCGGCGCGCTTGCTGGCCCTGCCCGAAGACCAGCTGCGCGGCGCAGGCCTGTCTCGCAACAAGGTCGCGTCCCTGCGCGACCTCGCGCGCAGGGCCAACGACGGCAGCCTGGGATTGCGCCGAGCGGCGTTGCTGGGGGACGACGAAATCATCGAGCGCCTGGTAACCGTGCGCGGCATAGGACCGTGGACAGCGCAGATGTTTCTCATGTTCAAGCTGGGCCGGCTCGACGTCATGCCCAGCACCGATCTCGGCGTGCAGGAAGGCGCGCGCGAACTCTACCGCATGGATCACCGCCCCACGCCCGGCGAGCTGACCGAGCTGGCCGAGGCATGGTCCCCCCTGTGCAGCGTGGCCGCGTGGACGCTATGGCGCGTAAAGGACGGCGACGACGAGGGTGGGTGGTAGGGAGGGTGCTACGCTACTTTCGCCTCAAGTTTGACACCCAGACTGCGCATAACTCTCAGCACCGTGTCGACCCGGGGGTTGGCCCCCGCCCCGAGCGCCTTGTAAAGACTCTCACGGTTGAGCCCGCTCGACTCCGCGACTCGTCCCATGCCGCGGGCCCTGGCGATGTCGTCAAGCGCGGCCAGCAGCAGGTCGGTATCCTCCTGCTCCAGTACAGCCGTCAGGTACTCGGCTATCATCTCGTCTGAATCCAGGTAACGGGAAGCGTCAAATTCGGTTACTTTCATGCCTCAATACTCTTCGGCCAGCTTTCTTGCCCTGGTAACGTCACGCTTCTGGCTGCGCTTGGTTCCACCCAGCAGCAGCAATATCGCCTTCTTGCCTTGGGTCAGAAAATAAACCCGATAACCCGGCCCATGGTGAATTCGCATTTCGCTTATGCCACCACCAACCGGGGCCACGTCTCCCAGGTTACCAATGGTCGCCTGCCGTATACGGGAGGTCGTGTCTGAGGATTGGTAGAAAAGTGAAGAAGGCGTCATCATCCGACCAGCA
>JACNKC010000039.1 GCA_014382245.1 Pseudomonadota bacterium
GCGGGTGGCCGTGTAGGGGGGTTTGTGCTCGCCGTCAAACCGCAGCCTGAGGGCACGCCTGCCCTGGGCGCAGTCGCCGCAGTGCACCACGCGCGCCGTCACGCCCTCGGCCTTGTCGCGGCCGTCCTGTACCCGCCAGGCAAAGCGCTGCATGGCCCCGCCCACTTCAGCGCGGCCCGCTTCGCCCGGGCGACGCGTCCACACGCCGGCCAGGTCTTCAAAGTCGGCATTTGTGAGGGCCGTTTCCCCGGGCCGGCTACCGAAGGCCACGCGCCAGGCCTCGTGCACGAAGCCGTGCGCGATGAGATAGTCAACGTACCAGGGACGCGCGCGGTCAGAATCCTCGTAGCGCGAGTAGCGGGCCCAGGTGCGTGCAGCCAGCTCGGGCGTTGCCCGCGAGCGGGCCCAGGAAAAGAACGAAGGCAGGTCTATGTCTTCCACGATCTCGTCCAGCACGAAGTCGGCCGGGTACAATACGGCCAGCTGGTCGTAAAAACCCCTGCGGTCCTTGCGGTGGCCGCCCAGGGCAGCCGAGAACTCGCGCACCGCCTCGTCACGCTGGCCCAGGCGCGCATACAACACCGCCGTGCGCGTGCGTACGGTGGTCATGGCGCTGCCGTGCGCAATCGCCAGCTCGAGCTCGGCGCGCGGGTCGAGCCCCTGGGCTGCCCTGGCCTCGGCCAGCGCCACCCAGCACTGGCCGCAGCCGGGGTAGAGCTCGATAGCGTGACGAAAACGTTCGGCCGCCTGCTCGTTGCGCCCCACGGCACGGTCGAGACGTCCGAGGCGATAGGGGTAGCGCCAGTTGAGCGGCGACCAGCGTGCGGCAGACTCAAGACCCGCGGTCGCACTGCCAGCCGCCGTGAAACCGGCGGCAGGCGATGCCTGCCACAACGCGAACAATTCCACCGCCGACGCGGCCACCAGCAGCAGCGCGCCGAGCGCCAGTGTTGCAACCGGCAGCGGCAGTCTGTTCGCGCGGCTCACGTCGTCATCGTGTGTGTGGGTCCTTTGCGTGCTGGATCTTCAAGCGACGGGTCTTCTGCGCGTTGGGCATAGTCGTCGCCGTAGCCGTAACCGTAGCCATAGCCGTAGCCGTAGTCAGAGTAGTGCGCACGCCTGGCCGACACGCGGTTCAAGACCACGCCCAGCAGCCGCGACTGCATGCGCACCAGGTACTCGCAGGTGTTGCGAGCCAGGCGGGCCGAGGTCTCGCCCGCGTGCGCCACCAGCAGGCAGCCGCCGCCGAGCTGGCTGCTTATGACCGGCACATCGGCAAAGCCCATGGCCGGCGGCGCGTCGATCAAGACCTGGTCGTAGCGCTCGTCGAGATCGCGAAGCAGGTCGTTCATGTGCGGGCTGTTCAACAGGTCCACCGGGTTGGGAGGCACCGGCCCGGCGGTAATGATATCGAAGCCCGGCTGACCGCTGGCGCGTGTTATTTCCTCCAGCGCCGCGTTGCCCGTGAGGTAGTTCGACAGCCCCGGCGACAGCTCCTCGTTGATGGTCTTGTGCACGCGCGGCCGCCTGAGATCGCAGTCGAGCAGGCACACGCGCCGGCCCATCTGCGCCATGGCTATGCCCAGGTTCATGGCGATGCAGGTCTTACCCTCACTGGGCTTGGAGCTGGTAAGGATCAAGCGCGAAGGCAGTCCGCCGGGCGCAGCCAGGAACAGCGACGCCCTCAGGGTGCGTATGGCCTCGCTTCCGGCCGAGGTGGGATTGAGCGCCACCTCGAGGTCGGCCGAAGGCGCGGGCATGCCCTTATCAACCCTGGGCAACACGAACTCGGGCACCGTGCCGAGCGTGGGCAGCCTGAGCTGTCTTTCGACATCGTCGGGGGTCTTGAGGCTGTCGTCCATGTACTCCTGGAAGAAAGCGAGTCCCACCCCGCCGAACACGCCCAGCATCATCGACATGGCCAGGTTGAGCGGAATGCGCGGGCTGTCGGCCTCGATGGGCGTCTCGGCCGCGTCGACCACCGATATGTTGGTGGAGCTGATGGCGCTCATCAACTCGACTTCCTTGCTGCGGCGCAGCAGGCTCTCGTAAATCTCGCGCGTGGTGTCGACCTCGCGCTTCTTGATCTTGAAGTCGATGGCCTTCTCTTCGTAAGCGGCCACAACCAGGCGCTGTCGGCCTACCTCATCGGCCAGCTTCTGCTCGCTGTCAACGGCGCGCTCAAAGTCACTGCGCACGCCCGCCAGTATGCGGTCTTCCTGCTCAACGATGTCGGCCGACAGGCGCTGCACGCGAGCGTCGGCCTTGCGCACGTCGGGAAACTCGTCGGTGAACCTCGACCCCAGCTCGGCGCGGATGGCGCGGGCCTCGGACAGTTCTTCGCGCAGGCTCCTCAGGAGCGCGTTGTTCACCAGCAGCGGCAACGAGCGACGGTCGTGCCCCACGCCCTGGGAGTGCAGGCTCTCGGCCTCTATGCGACGGGCCTGGGCAGCGGTGTGGCGGGTGATGAGGTCGGTCAGCCGCTCGTGCACGCGGCCGGCCTCCTGCTCCATGGCCAGGATGTCGTTGGCCCGGGCGTAAACCTGCAGCTCGGCCTCTGCCGACGACAGCTCGGCCTGCTGGTGCTCGCGCTGTTTTTCGATGAACTCGCGGGCCGAGCGCGCGGCTTCCTGCGACTGGTCGATGGTAAAGACGCGGTACTGGTCGGCCAGCTCGGTGGCCACGCGCTGCGACAGCCCCGCGTCGGGAGACGAAAAGCTCAGCTCAACGAGAAAACTCTTGCGCCTGGGCTTTACCTCCACCTGCTCGGTGAAGCGCTCAAACATGTCGTGCTCAAACTTTCGCTCGGCGAGTTCGAGGGAGTCGCCTTCGCCGCCACCGCCCAGCCAGCCCTTGACTGCCAGCTTCGTGCGGCCCACGAAAGCGGCTGCGGCCAGTTCTCCGTTGAGCCAGGGGTCGTCCCTGAGATCGAGCTCGTCGATACTGCGACGGGCGAGCTCGCGGCTGGCGAGAATGTCGTACTGGGTCTGGAAGAAGTCGTTGTAGGCCTGGGCCTGGGCGATGGGGTCGGTCACCGACTGCACGTCGTCCATTACATTGGGGCCGCCGGGCTGGATTTCCAACAGCACGGTGGACTTGTACATGGGCGTGGCCGCGAGGCTGAAAATCAGCGCCCCCAGCACGCAGGCCGTGAACACCGCCACCACCGACCAACGACGCCTGAGCAACACGTGGATGTAATCCCAGAGGTTGATCTCATCGTCGGCGTAGTAGGGCTCGGCGTTATAACCGGGCGGGCCGTACTGCGTGGGCAGGCCGGCCTGGCTGCGCGTGGCCAGGTTCGAAGGCTGCTGCTGGAGCCGCGGCTCCTCGCGGGGCGGCCGCTGCTCGTCGAGCGGATGATCGGCGTCGTTGTGGTCGTCTCTCACTGTTTTCTTCCGCTAGCCTGCGCTTTCATCAGTAGGCCACGCCCACGCGCACCAGGCCGAGCACGCGGTCAACAACAAACTTGGGCCCCGACACGGGCACCACTATCAAATCGTCTTCCTGCAGCAGGAAGTCCTCGGCGCGACCTTCTCTTATCTGGTCAAACCTCACTGGTATGGGGCGACGCTGGCCGTCGGCCATCTTGCGGTACAGCGTCGTGCCGCCCCCTTTTGCCAGCGCCACGTCAATGCCACCGGCAGTGGCCAGCGCCTGGCTCACGGTGGTGTCCTGCAGCAGCGGGTAAGCGCCGGGCTTGTTCACCATGCCCTCCACGTAAAACACGCCCGCACGCGGCACGTTGATAACATCGCCGGGCAGCAGCTCGGGGTTAAGACGCATGTCGCCGTCGCGGGTGAGGCGGTCGAGGTCTATCAACTCGGTTACGACCTGCCGCGGGCAGGGCAGGAGGGACTCGCTGTTGGCCTGCCCGCCGTCTTTCTGCAGAAAGGCCTCGGGGCAGACCTCGATCTCACGGCTCAGGCGCACGTTGTGGCCGGCCTCCTCGTTGAGGCCACCTGCCAGGCTGAGCGCGTCGAGCAGGGTCTTGCGACCGCGCAGCTGCACCACGCCCGGCTTCTCAACGTAGCCCACTATCGAGATCTCGTAACTGCGGTACTCCCTGACGAACACCGTTATCTGCGGCCGGTGTATGAAGCGCGCGAAGTTCTTGCGCAGGTGTTCTTCGAAGGCCAGCGGCGTGTAGCCACGGGCCATGATCTTGCCCACCCAGGGCAGGGTGACGTAGCCGGTGTTCGACACCCTCGACGTGATCAGGCGCGGCTCGCCGGTGGTGTCTTCGATGTCGAACAGCGTGACCTCGAGCAGGTCTTCGGGGCCGATGGCGTAGTCGCCCGGCGTCTGCGACTTGCCCGCGAGCAGGCTCAGGCTGGCGTTAAGATCCTGGTTGGCGGCTGTTTTGCCCGCCGTGTCGCTGTGCAGGCGGGTGTAGTCGGGCGTCGCCGCGCAGGCCCCCATGAACAGGATTAAGCCCGCCAACGCGACAGCACGAACCGAGCCTTTCTTGTTTACAACTACCACACCACTCAACGCGGGCACACTAACACGCGCGCCCTGTATACAACAAAAAAAGCGCCGAGGAGATTCGTCGTCCCGCTCGGCGCCTTCAAGTTTTCTACCGGGGCTCGTGCACCCCGCCGCCAATCCAAACCAGATCAGCTGCCCCGGCCGCCGCCGCCGCCGGGCCCCGC
>JACNKC010000010.1 GCA_014382245.1 Pseudomonadota bacterium
AACGCTACGGGGTCGAGATGATAGGCGCGGGCCGAGCAGCGGTGCGCAAGGCCGAGGACCGCGACAAGTTCAAGGCAGCCATGGAAAACCGGGGACTCGCCCTGCCGGGCAGTGGCTACGCCCGCTCGGTGGAAGAAGGCCTCGCGGTTCGCCGCGAGCTGGGCCTGCCCCTCATACTCAGGCCGTCGCGCACACTGGGCGGCAGCGGTGCCGATATCGCTTACGGCGACGACGATTTCGAAACCAAGCTGCGGGCGGCGCTCGACGCGTCGCCGGTAGGGGAGTGCCTGGTCGAAGAGTCGGTGGAGGGTTGGAAGGAATTCGAGCTCGAAGTCATGCGCGACTCGCGCGACAATGTCGTAATCATCTGCTCCATCGAAAACTTCGACGCCATGGGTGTGCACACCGGTGACAGCATCACTGTGGCCCCGGCGCAGACGCTGACCGACAAGGAGTACCAGCTCATGCGCGACGCGTCGCTCGCCATCATTCGCGAGATCGGCGTCGACACCGGCGGTTCCAACATCCAGTTCGGGGTAAACCCCCGCGACGGTCGGCTCATTATCATCGAGATGAACCCGCGGGTATCGCGCAGTTCGGCTCTGGCCAGTAAGGCCACCGGTTTTCCGATTGCCAAGATGGCAGCCAAGCTGGCGGTGGGTTTTACCCTCGACGAGATACGCAACGACATCACCAGGGAAACCCCCGCGAGTTTTGAACCGTCGATTGACTACGTCGTCACCAAGGTGCCGCGCTTTACCTTCGAGAAGTTCAAGGCCGCCGACGACAGGCTCACCAGCCAGATGAAGTCCGTGGGTGAGGCGATGGCCATAGGCCGAACCTTCAGGGAGAGCCTTCACAAGGCCATGCGTTCGCTGGAGACGGGTAGCTTTGGTTTCGAGGGCAGGGACGAAGAGGACATCGAAAGCCGTGTCGCCGTGGCCAACAGCCAGAGGCCCTGGTATCTCGCCGAGGCCTTGCGGCGTGGCTGGAGCGTAGAGAAAATTCACGAGCTGAGCGGCATTGACCCCTGGTTTTTACGCAACCTTGAAATGATCGTCGCGGTCGAGGGCGAGCTGACGGCAGCGGGTGACAAGCTCGACCGTGACCTGCTGGCGAGGGCGAGGCGCGATGGTTTTGCCGACGTGAGGGTCGCCGCGCTGACCGGTCTGACCGTAGAAGAAGTGGCGGCCATGCGCACCCGCTGGGGCCTCAAGCCCGCGTTCAAGACGGTGGATACCTGCGCCGCCGAGTTCGAGGCCTTCACGCCCTATCTTTACTCGACCAGCGAAGAAGAAGACGAGGCTCCACCGAGTGACAGGCGCAAGATCGTCATACTCGGCGGTGGCCCCAACCGCATAGGCCAGGGCATCGAGTTTGATTACTGCTGTGTGCACGCATCCTTCGCCCTGAAAGAGGCTGGCTACGAAACAATAATGATCAACTGCAACCCCGAGACGGTGTCCACGGACTACGACACTTCGGACAGGCTGTACTTTGAACCGCTTACGCACGAGGACGTGCTCGCCATCGTGCGGCGTGAAAAGCCCGATGGCGTGATCGTGCAGTTCGGTGGGCAGACCCCCCTCGGCCTGGCGAGGGGCCTGGAAGCCGCCGGTGTGCCGGTGATCGGTACTTCTCCCGACTCGATTGATCTCGCCGAGGACCGTGAGCGTTTCCAGGCCCTGCTCGAAAAACTCGAGCTCAAGCAGCCGCCGGGTGGCATCGCCCGCAGCGTGGACGAAGCCGAGAAGGTCGCACTGTCACTGGGCCTGCCGGTGCTGGTCAGGCCTTCCTACGTACTCGGCGGACGTGGAATGCAGATCGTTTACGAGGAGAGCCAGTTACGGGAGTTCGCGGCGCGGGCAATGGAGAGTTCGCCGGGACACCCGCTGTTGATAGACAAGTTTCTCAACCAGGCCATCGAGGTGGACGTTGACTCGGTCTGCGACGGCGAGCGTGTAGTCATCGGCGGCATAATGGAACACATCGAGCAAGCCGGAGTGCACTCGGGTGATAGCGCCTGCTCGCTGCCCCCATGGTCGTTGTCCGTTGATGTCATAGAAGAAATTTCACGGCAGACCCGCCTGCTCGCCCTGGAAATAGGCGTGCTTGGCCTCATGAACGTACAGTTCGCCGTGGTGGGCAGCGAGGTGTTCATACTCGAGGTAAACCCGCGCGCGTCGCGGACGGTGCCCTTCGTGTCGAAAGCAACCGGTGTGCAGCTGGCCAAGATTGCCGCGAGGGTCATGGCTGGAGAGTCCCTGGTCGAGCTCGGTTTTACCGAGCAGGTGTTACCGCCCTACGTATCGGTGAAAGAAGCAGTGTTCCCCTTTCTCAAGTTTGCCGGCGTCGACACCCTGCTGGGACCCGAGATGAAGTCGACCGGCGAAGTCATGGGCATCGCGCCTACTTTTGGCGAGGCTTTCGCCAAGGCCCAGCTGGCGGGTGGCACTCGCTTGCCCACGGGCGGCACGGCACTGGTGAGCGTGCGTCGTGAGGACAAGGTCTTCCTCGAGCCGGTGGCGAGGAGCCTGGTCGAGTCGGGCCTGGACCTGGTGGCTACGTCGGGCACGGCCGGCTACCTGCGCGGGCTCGGCATAGACTGCGAAGCCATCAACAAGGTCTACGAGGGCTCCCCCCACACGGTCGACATCATCGAGGAGGGCCGCGTTCAGCTGGTAATTAACACCTCGAGCACCCCGCAAAGCGTCAAGGATTCCTACTCGCTGAGGCGGTCGGCCCTCGAGCTCGGCGTGCCGTACTTCACCACCCCGGCCGGGGCCGCCGCGGCCGCAGACGCGATCGCTGTTCTCAAGACCAGGAGCACGCCGACGGTCTACGCATTGCAGGACCTCCACGCGGAGCTGCCTGGACGGGGAGAAGCCGGCTGACGGTGAAACTCGAAGACTCGTTGCAGTACTTCAAGGGGGTAGGTCCCAAGCGGGCCGAGCACCTCGCCGCGTCGGGATTCCAGACTCTCGAAGACCTTCTCTACCACTTGCCGTTTCGTTACGAGGACCGCCGCGTCGTAAGCCGCGTGGCCGAGCTGGGGGCGGGAAGAGACGTGACCCTGGTGGGTGCGATAAGCTCGATCAAGCTCAACAGCTGGGGGGGCAGGTCGCGGCGGCAGGTACTCAGGGCCACCTTTGTCGACGAGACCGGGCACCTGCCCCTGGTCTGGTTTCACCAGGGCGACTGGATTCGTAAGAAACTCGAGGGTGCATCGAGCTGGTTGGTGCACGGCAGGGTGGAGGCCTCGAAGAAAGGCGTCCTGCAGATTGTCCATCCCGAGCTCGAAGCGCTATCCAGCGATGACGACGCGGCGGAGGCTGCCAGGGTGGTGCCCGTGTACCAGAAACCCGGCGAGATTCCCGTGGCCACGATGCGCTCCATGGTCGAGCGCGCGGTGGTCGAGTGTTCGGATCTAGCGAAGAGCGTGCTGCCGGCTCCCGTGGAAGCCGACCTGTCGCTGCTGCCCCTTGCCGATGCGCTGCGGCAGGTCCATATGCCGGGTAGCTCGATAGACCCGGTGCAGCTGGCTGCGTTTGCGACCGAGGGGCACCGCCGGCTCATACTCGAGGAACTTTTTGCCCTGCAGGTCGGTGTAAACCTGCGCCGCGTGGCCCGGGAGGCCGAAACCGGCCAAGCGCTGCCCCGCGCAGACCGGCTCGTGCCAGGTTTTCTTGACGCGCTGCCCTTCAACGCTACTTCTGCCCAGCTGAGGGTGATCGATGAGATCGCCGAGGACATGGCCAGGCCGCGACCGATGAACCGTCTCGTGCAGGGCGACGTGGGCAGCGGTAAGACGGTGGTGGCCTTTGCCGCTGCCCTGCAGGCTATAGATGCCGGTACGCAGGTGGCGGTGATGGCACCGACAGAGCTGTTGGCCGAGCAGCACTATCGCACCATGAAAACCTGGGCCGTTGAACAGCGGGTTCGCATCGAACTTTTGACCGGTGGCCTTTCTGCCGGCCGTGCCGCTGCAACGAGAGAACGGTTGCAGGCAGGCGAAGTCGACCTCGTGGTCGGGACCCACGCGCTGCTGCAGTCGGGCACCGGGTTCGCCGCATTGGGCCTGGCCGTGATCGACGAGCAGCACCGGTTCGGCGTGCGCCAGCGTGCCGTGCTCAAGGAGGCTGCCGCTGACACGCTGCTGCTGTCGGCCACGCCGATTCCCCGCACCATGGCGCTTACCCTGTACGGCGACGTGGACCTGTCTCTGCTCGATGAAATGCCGCCGGGGCGCAAAACGATTGTCACCCGCGTGCTTCGACAGCACGACGTGGAGCATCTTTTTGAGCGCATGGCTGCGCAGATGAAGGAAGGTCGCCAGTGTTACATCGTGTACCCGCTGGTCGAAGAGTCCGAGAACGTGGATCTCGAAGACGCCAGCGGCATGGCCGAGAAACTGCGGGCCGGTGTATTCCGTGATTTCGAGGTGGGCCTGCTGCACGGACGGATGAAGGCAGACGAGAAGAACGAAGTCATGCGGGGCTTCCAACGTGGAGATATCAAGGTGCTGGTCGCGACCACTGTCATCGAGGTGGGCATAGACGTTCCCAACGCCGGCATCATGGTCGTGATGCACGCCGATCGTTTCGGCCTGGCCCAGCTGCACCAGCTCCGCGGGCGGGTGGGCCGCCGGGGGCAG
>JACNKC010000052.1 GCA_014382245.1 Pseudomonadota bacterium
GTTGGAGCAGGCTGCCGTGCCCGTCCCGCTATCCAGCACCACTCCGCCCGTCGCGTTGGGGAAGGTGATGGTGCGGTCAGCCGTGGGGTCAGTCACGGCCGACGAGGTCTCGAAACCATCGGCGGTCGCGCCCTCGAAGATGTAGTCGTTACAGGTCCAAGTGTTGGTAGACTGGTCGTAGTTCAAGTGGCCCGTACCGGCAACGCACGCGGGGACGACCTTCTCCTCGAAGGAGTTACCGTCACCCACCAGGATGCTGTCGTCGGTGCCAGTATTGGCCATCGAGTTCGTTCCACCATGCTCTGCCCGGAGCTGCGCTTGCGCAGGCCCGGCCAGTAACAGGCTAGCGAGGGCCGCCGCAGTAATATGTAGCGTGCTTCTTAAAAATGAGTTCATAGTTCAGGCAAGTTCCTTGACTGCAAATGTAACCTAGTGGGCGTCCGTACTTCCCGTCTCCTGTGTACCTGAACTCTAAGCCCTGGGGTCCCGCGTCGGTCAACCAGTTCTTTGCGTACTCGGTCGCGGCATCAGCCGCCGCCTTCTGTGCCCCGCAAGCCTCGGGGTTGACCCCGCGCTTGCAGAATGTCTCGGGGGTATCCGCGCCCAACAGTCGAACGCGGATGTTCCGAACAATCTCAAAGCCGAGGTCTACCGTAACATCAATGGTGTCTCCATCAACAACGCGGCGCAGTCCCATTGGGAAGATGCGCACGCCCTTGTTGGGGGACTTCTTGCACAGCGCCGGGGCACCGTACTGCTTGGTCTTCTCGATAGTCAGCTCTTGATGTACCGGCTCTACCACTGGTGACTGGGCCATTGCTGGCCCAGCCATCAGGAAGAGGCTACAGAGGATAAGTCGCTTGTACATGGTCGCCACTTTCCGGGGCAAGGAACAGGGTGATGGTCGTGCCGGAACAGGAGAAGTGGTTGTTTGCGGCTGTGGTCGCCACCTGCTCCAGCATGTACCCATTAAACCCGACCTGGACAGAGGCACACGCCTGCGGAGGCGCGGCCAGGGCGTACACCTTATCCGCGCCGTTGTAGAGCAACGATGCCCCCGCCTCCTCATCCACTACCATGATACCGTCGGACACGTTGGCTGGCAGGCTCAGCGTTATGCTGCCCGCACCGTTGGTCACGGTGATCTCACTAGCAGTACCCGTAATGGTCGCCAGTACCGGGTCCGTGGTGCCGTCGCCAATCGGGATCTCACCGTTGGCCGCCGCGCCCAGCGCCGTCACCGCACCAGTGCCACTACCCAGCAGGATGCCGCCGTCGGTCAGGGTGGTTGCACCCGTACCGCCGTTAGCTACCGGCAGTGTGCCGGACACCTCGGAGGCCAGGGCTATCGCACCGTCCTGCAAGATGTCGAGGTCTGACTGGCTGATCGTGCCGCCATCGGTGGTGATGTCGTTAGCGCCCAGTGCCAATGCCACGCCGATCTCGGCGTCACTGGCATCAATGGCCGTGGTCATCACGCCAGCCGCGCTCTGTAAGAGCAGGCCGGTTGTGACAGCGCCATCAGTGTCCTGGTTGTCGATGGTCAGCAGGGTCTCGAACGTAGCCGTACCCGTGGTGGCGAGTCGTTCAATAACGATACCCTCCTGGGTGCTGGCATCCGTCGTGGAGTCATGGCTGAACTGGAAGGCCATAGCGTTATACGCCGCCGCCGTCGCCGCCGAGTTCCAGCCCAGTATCTGGTCGAACTCCGCGAAGGTCACGGTGCCGTCGCCGTCAGCGTCGGCTATCGCGTTCCACTTGGTTGGAGACGAAGCTCCCTGCTGTACGAACGAACCGCCCTCACAAGCATAGAACTGCTCGCCAGAGGTGCCGTCCGTGTCGAGGAAAACCTGACCCGTGGTACATGACCCCGGTATCGCGGTGTTGTTCTCTATCTCCAGCCCGCCGCCGCCGAAGTCCCACTCACCCGTCAGGGCCGTGGGGTTGCCGGTGCCACCGATAGATACCGTGTCGCCCGTAAGGACAATCGGCGCAGTGACCGCCAGGTTGGTGTCGGCACTGATGTCAAGGCCCGACACGCTGGTGGTGGTGTGCGCGTGGCTGTCATCCACGACGGTCACAACACCAGCGTTCGTCATGGTGGCGTCGCCCGACAGGGCGTTACTCTCGTAAGAGTTACCGTCACCAATCAACACGTGGGTGCTTGTACCCGTGTTCGCCAAGGAACCGGTACCGCCCAGCTCGGGCCGTACCTGCGCCCACGCTGGCGTGGCAACCACGACAGCTATCGCAAGCGCGAAGAGTGAGTTAAGTATTCGATTCATTGTGTCTCCTATTTTAAGTAGTCAGCGAACAGAGAGTCACCGCTCGCCGGGGCTAGTCCCGTTGTTATGGTCGTGCCTGATATGGTAAACTCCACCGCCGTCGGTGTCGCCGCGACCTTTGCTAGGCGCGTACCCGTCAAGTACACGCCAACCTCGTTATCCGTCAACGGTGCTGCCGCCAACGTAAAAGTCTTATTCACCCCGTCCTTCGTGCCACTGGGCACCTCTCCTATTACGGTCGTGGAGCTGGCCGCCTTCAGGTAGTCAGCAAAGAAGGCATCGCCCGCGCCGGGAGCCAGCGCCATCGTGATGGTCGCGCCCGATAGGGTGAACTGGAAGTTGGTGGGACTTGACGCCACGCGCTCCAACCGTACACCCATCAGGTACAGGGCCACGTCGTCGGCGGTGGTCGGGGTGGTTGCCAGTGTAAACGTCAGGTTGGCACCGTTCTTCGTCCCGCCCGGCACTTCGCCGTACACCACCGTAGCGCTCACGCCGCCAGTCGATACAATCTCAATGGAGCCATTGGCCCCCGTGTCGTTCAGCGTGATGTTAGACCCCGCCGTCAGCACCCGCTCCTGGGAGAGGTTGTTGTGCGCGCCTATGACAACATAGCTGGCATTGCTCGGGGCCTGGTTGTCCGTTATGTAGTCCAGCGGCACGCCGTCGCGGTCACTGTTTGGCCGGGAGATGTGCCGCTGTTTGCGCCCGCCGAAGTCCACGGCTTCGCGCATTCGAGGGTGCGCACCAATGCCCTGTGTTTGCCGCACTTGGCGTTCCAGGTTCGCTAGTCGTCGCTCTACCGCGCTGCTCATGGCCTGTCCGTGGCTGTGTACCCCAGCCCTATGTTGTATAAGTGACGCTCACCTACACCAGTAGAGCTGAGCTTAACACTGACACTGCGCCCTTTCAATGTAGGCGGTAGGTGCCTGCGTATCCGCTTGCGCCCAGTGGAGTCGGTGACGGTGAATGAGGTGGTTGCCCCCGTGTCTGTCGTCAGCGTCACCGTGGTACTCAGGTTCGCGAGATCCGCGTCCAGCACCACCTCGGTAAATGCCTTCAGTATGGTGTCCCCGCCGGGGGCGTAGTCCTTGCTCTGCGGCTCCCAGGCCACCGAGCTGCCTAGTGCGGTGCCCAGCAGGAGAACCTGCCCCGAGCTGTTGCCGCCCACTACCGAGTTGTCCAGAACCTCGCGATTCAGGCTGGTGTAGCCGGTGTTGGAGATGGCGAACCTTGGGTTGTTCGGGGTCTCCAGGTCGATGAGCAGGGTGCGGTTGTTCGTCGCGCTGGTGCCCGCCGCGTAAGATAACCACACCTTGTCGCGCCGCGAGGCCATGACAGCCGTGTTCAACTTGTTCTGGTTGAAGCGGTCCGCGTGTGTGGTGCTTGTGAACAGGGGTTCTATGAACTGGGATATCTCCATCGAGGTCCCGCCGTCGAACAGGTAGATGCCGCTCTTAGCCAAGTACAGGTGTATCGCGTTGCCGTTGGCAAGCGTCAGCTCGGTAACCGCCCACTCACCGGCCAAGCCAACGGGCGCGTCGGTCTGCTCCAAGCGACTATCCTCGAATGAGGCCCCGATGGCCTCGAAGCGGTACACCGCGGAGTCTGTGTAGATCACCAGTAGTTTGTCCAACGGGACGAGCGCGCGGATGGTCTCACCCGTCTGCTTGCCCACTGGGAACTGGTTTAAAATGGGCCAGTGTTCTGGCTGTGCTGTCTTGGTAAAGAATACCTTGTTGTCCGAGATGCCGAATAGCTGCTCGGTCAGGAAGGTGAGGTGGCTAAGCCCGCTGGGCGGCGGGTCGTGGTCGCGCCAGTCAGCCAGGAAGCCCAGGTTAGTGGCGATCCACTCCCGCTTGGGCGGGGCGTTGCGCGCGGCAGCGGCCAGCTTATCCTTACAGACAGAACGGGGCCTATAGTGGGTAAGGTAGTCGCACTTACTGTAGCCGGCCTGCTCGGTGGCTATCGTGGGTTCCGGGGTTTGCTCCTCGCGCACCTCGTCGCCCGAAGCTGCGGCAGTGCCCTCATCTGCCGTGTCCGCCCCCTCAGGTAGCTCGTTGGTGATGCTGTAGGTGGTGGTGGTGTTGTCTTCTACCGTCCCCTCGTAGAACAGCACGGTCTGGTTCTTGTCGCTGCGGTAGATGTTGCGCCGTTCGGTGCCCGCCGGGCCGAGCTGTAGGGCCGAGAGGTTGATGGCATCCTCGCTGCCCGTCAGCGTGATGGTGGCGATGGGGGAGAAGTTGGACTCGGCTACGCCGTTCTCGAATGTGTACGCGACCTTGTAGGCACCCAGCCCCAGCGCCCCGTCTGTGTCTGCCGCTAGGGTGGGCACCGTAGGTGCCTCCAGCCCCACCTGCTC
>JACNKC010000049.1 GCA_014382245.1 Pseudomonadota bacterium
GTGGAGGAGAACGATGCTCGGTGATGATTACTCGGGCGGTGCTTGGCTCGCTTGAGCGCGTAATGGCAACCCTGCTTGAGCACACCGGCGGCGCGCTGCACGTGTGGCTTGCGCCCTGCAAGGTGCGTTTCGTGACGGTGACCGACCGCCAGAACGAATACGCAGCAGCGGCGGTAGAACAGCTCAAGTCAGCTGGCATCAGGGCCCGGGCCGACCTTCGCAACGAGAAGCTTGGATTCAAGATAAGGGAAGCCCAGAAACAGAAGGTGCCGGTGATTGCCGTGGTAGGAGATCGAGAGGTCGAAGACGGGACGGTCGCGCCCCGACTCCACGGTGACAGCCAGCTTGAAGCAATGAGCCTCGTGGACTTCACCGAGTGGCTCATCGAACGTAATGACCCGGAACACGGAGGTGCGTCATAGCGAAAAACGAAGAAACGACAAGGATCAACACGGCGATACGAGCGAGGGAATTGCGATTGATCGATAGCGACGGGGGCCAACTCGGTATCGTCACTCTCGACAAGGCGAGGCGTGTGGCCGAGGAAAGAGGGCTCGACCTCGTAGAGGTGGCGGGCAACGCGGATCCGCCGGTCTGCCGGATAATGGATTTCCACAAGTATCGCTACGAGCAGAAGAAGCGAACCCAGGAAACCAAGAAGAAGTCAGTAGCCTCGGCGATGAAAGAGGTGAAAATTCGGTCGCGAACCGAAGCCCACGACATCGAGTTCAAGAAGGGCCACATACTCCGGTTTCTCCAGAAGGGTCACCGGGTGAAGATTTCGGTGTTTTTCAAGGGGCGGGAGATCACGAGGCCGGATCTCGGGAGAAACACTTTGGATAAGATGCTTGAGTCAATTGCTGAGTACGCGACCCCGGAGGGGGATCCGCGGATGGAGGGACGCCACATGTCGGTCGTGGTTGTTCCAGTCAAAAACTGAGGAGCGGTAGAGAAAATGCCTAAAGTAAAAACAAGACGTGGTGCGGCGAAGCGCTTCCGGTTCACCGGTAGCGGCAAGATACGAAGGAACAAGGCGTATCGTCGTCATATACTTGCTCACAAATCAGCGACACAGAAGCGCAACCTGCGAAAAGCGGGAGCTGTTTCTGGCGCGGATGAAAAATCGGTCAGGCGGATGCTGCCCAACGGGTAGTGTCCCTGCGGCGTTCGGCCCCAACGGGTACGAAGCTGCGGACTACGGAGGAGAACAGGAATGTCGAGGGTAACAAAGGGAGTTAAGGGCAGGCGGCGGCGCAACCGCATACTTGCACGGACCAAGGGCTACACGGGTGGCCGCAAGCTGTACAGGCAGGGTCGCGAGACGGTCGAAAAAGGGCTGGTTTACGCGTACCGCGATCGCAAGGTCCGCAAGCGGGAATTCAGGCGGCTGTGGATCATCCGTATTAACGCCGCGTGCAAGGAGCTGGGCTTGAGCTATTCGCAGCTGATCCACGGGCTGAAGTTGGCCGGCATTGAGATTGATCGTAAAGCCCTGGCCGAAATGGCGGTCAACGAGAAGGAGGCCTTCGCGGCCGTGGTGGGCGCTGCAAAGGCCGAGTCGGCGGTGTGACCGACGAGATCCCAGGCGGGCTGAAAGACAGCCTCCTGGCCCTGGAGCGCGACGCGTCGGGGCTCGTAGATGAGGCAGCGGATAAAGCGGAGCTTGAATCCGCTCGCGTTGCCCTGTTCGGCCGGCGCGGTTCAATAACGGCCCTGGGCAAACAACTCGCCGGGCTCAGCGCCGACCAGAAGCGAGCAGCGGGTAAGCGCATCAACAGCCTGAGGTCCTCGCTGACCGAGCAACTGAAGAATCGCAGTGACTCGCTTGATGCACAGGCGCAGGCCCGAGAGCTCGAAGGACCCCCGCTCGACTACAGCTTGCCCGCCTATGCTCCGGAGCCCGGGCATCCGCATCCCCTGGCGAGTTCGATGGAGGAAGTGCGTTCAATCCTGGAGTCTATGGGCTTTGCCACCGCGGAGGGCCCCCAGGTCGAGGACGAGTATCACAACTTCGAAGCGCTCAATATTCCAGCTGACCATCCCGCCCGGGATATGCAGGATACTTTTTTTACCAGGGATGGCCACCTGCTGCGTACGCATACGTCGCCTGTCCAGATTCGTATCATGGAAAAATCGTCTCCTCCCGTTGCGGTCATAGCGCCGGGCGCTGTTTATCGTCAGGACGATGACATCACCCACTCGCCGATGTTTCACCAGGTCGAAGGGCTGCTCGTGGATAAGGGGGTACACTTCGGTCATCTGAAGGGCGTGCTCACCGAGTTCCTGCGGGCGTTATTTGACGAGGACCTGGGCGTGCGGTTCCGACCGAGTTATTTTCCCTTCACCGAGCCGAGTGCCGAAGTCGATATTTCCTGCGTCATCTGCTCGGGGAGTGGGGCGGTGGAGAACAGTCGGTGCCGGGTGTGCTCGGGTACTGCCTGGGTTGAAATTCTCGGGGCTGGAATGGTGCACCCGGCGGTGTTCGAAGCGGTCGGCTACGACCCCGGGGTATACAGCGGCTTTGCCTTCGGCGTGGGTATCGAGAGGGTCGCAATGCTTCGTTTCGGGATTGCGGACATCCGCCACTTTTACTCGCAGGACCTGCGATTTCTTCAACAGTTCTGAGGACCATAGATGCTTATTCCCTACAGCTGGTTGGCCGAATACATCGACGACATGCCCGAGGCTCTGCAACTTGCAGACAGCTTCACCATGGGCGGACTCGAGGTGGAAGGTCTTGCCGCGCCGGCTCCCGGACTGGCGGGGCAGCTTGTTGTTGCTCGGATTGATTCTATTGAGCGGCATCCTGACGCCGACCGGCTCGTGGTCTGCCAGCTTGACGACGGTGACACGGGGCGCGAGGTCGTGTGCGGGGCCAGTAACATGGGGGCCGGTGACCTGGTTATACTGGCCCTGCCGGGTGCCCGCTTGCCCGGTGGCCTGAAGATCAAGAAATCCCGTATCAGGGGTAAGGAGTCTGCCGGCATGCTCTGCGCCGCGAGCGAGCTTGGTCTCGCCGACACCGGCGACGGCATAGTAGTGCTCGCTGCCGAAACCGACGTGGACGGGGTGGTATCCCCGGGCGACGACGCTGCCGTGCTGCTCGGTCTCGATGACCCGGTGTTCGAGCTTTCTATCACCCCTAATCGCGGCGATTGTCTCAGCGTGAACGGCCTTGTCCGAGAGCTGGGCGTACTCCTGGGAGTGCCCGCTGCGGGTCCGGGAGCTAGCCAAAGCTTACCCGGAAGCTTCGACCGAGCGGCCGATGCCCCTGTCACAGTTGAGCATGGCGATAGTTCTTTCTGTCCAGCCTACAGGGCCCTGCAGCTCACCGACCTGAGCGTCGGTCCTTCACCCGACTATATAAGGCAGCGCTTGAGCGCCTGCGGTTACAGGCCGGTCAACAACGTCGTCGATATAACGAACTACGTGATGCTCGAATTGGGCCAGCCCATGCACGCCTTTGACCGGGAGCTTCTGCATGGCTCAACAATCACCGTTGGAGAGGTCACGACAGCCGAGGAGCTGGAAACACTTGACGGCAATAAATACCCGCTCGAAGCGGGTGACCTGGTCATTCGAGATGAGAAGGGAGTCGTAGCGCTGGCGGGGGTCATGGGAGGACAGCGCAGCGCGATCAGTGGCGGCAGCACCCGGGTGCTGCTCGAGAGCGCGTTATTTGACCCCTCGCGCGTACGGCGCACCGCTCGGCGCTTAGGCCTCGGGTCGGAATCTTCGTATCGTTTTGAACGCGGGGTAGACCCGGGGCAGGTCGAGGCCGCGCTCTGGCGCGCCGCCGGCCTGCTGGTAAAGCACGCCGGCGCCACGGTGGAGGGAGGCTTGGCCGTTTCGGGCGCACTACCCACCGAGGGGCGCAGCATCGCCTTGAGCGTTGCTGGTGTCGCGAGCTTGTTGGGCCGCGACGTGGCCACGGGTCGCTGTCGCGAAATACTCAAGGCCATAGGGTGCTCGGTCAAGGGCAGGGGAGACAAGCTCAAGGTCGAATCGCCGGTCTTTCGCAGCGACATAAGCCGAGACGTTGACCTCGTGGAGGAGATCGCGCGGGTGGAGGGCTACGACCTTGTGCCGGCGTCGCTTCCTGTTATGCAAATGAACCACCGACCCTTCTCGACCCTCGCTGATTTTGAGGGCCGCGCGCGTACGGTGCTGCGCGCGATGGGGTTCACCGAATCAGTGGCGCTTGCCTTTGCCGGAACTGAAGCAAACCAATCTTTCAGGGGCTTGTTTACCGGCGCCGGTGCCGCGGTAGAGTTGCTGAACCCGCTGCGCGCGACCGAGACCGAGCTGCGGCGGAGCCTGTTGCCGGGCCTGCTCGAGGGCTACCAGGTCAACCATCGAAACGGTTTCGACAGGGTAGATCTTTTCTCTGTCGGCCGCTGTTTTCGCCTCCTCGATGGGCAGCCGGAGGAGTTGGATATCATCGCCGGGGTGCTTTCGGGGCCCCGCCGTGCACGCGGTCCGGGAGACGCCGGGCCGCCCACTTTATGGGACGCCAAGGCTGCGGTCGTGGCCATGGCGGGCCTGGTCGGCTGCGCGGATGAAGTAAGCTGGACGGCTGTCGATGACGTGGCGGGTGCCTTGCATCCGAGGGCCAGTGCCAGGGCCTGGATTGGGGACAAGGCGCTGGGCGTCATCGCTTCTTTGCATCCCGAACAGAAACGTCGCCGTGAAATAAGCTCTGAAATCTGGCTTTTCGAGATTGACAGCCGGGTGCTGGTTGAGTATCGTTCCAGTGCGACAGGGGTTAGTCCGTTGGCTCGGTTTCCATCGTCGGCTCGGGACCTTTCCCTGCTGGTGCCGATGGACGTTCTCGCGGGAGACATCATCAGTGCGGCCGGTCAGCTGGACGAGTCCCTGCTTAACGGTGTGAGTGTGTTTGACGATTACAGGGGCAAGGGCTTGAAAGAAGGTTACAAGGCCTTGGCTTTTTCCTTCGAGTATCGCTCACCCGATCGAACGCTCACCGAAGAAGAGGTTAATGCCCTTCACGCGCGCGTCGTAGCAATGCTCCTGGCTATGCCAGGTGTTGAACTCAGGGCATAGAGATTTCTGAAGAGGAGACCGGGCGCATATGACCATGACCAAGGCCGATATCATCGAACGCATTCACGAGAGGGTTGGGTTCTCCAAAAAAGAGGCGTCCGAGGTCGTAGAGTCGGTGTTCGAGGTGATGAAGAATCGGCTGGAGGAAGGTGACACCGTCAAGCTTTCGGGCTTCGGCAAGTTTGTCATCAACGATAAGGTCCCGCGCAAAGGGCGTAACCCACAGTCGGGTGAAGAGATCGTCATCACTGGACGCCGCGTGCTCAGTTTCAAGCCGAGCCAGGTTCTCAAGAAAACGATCAATTCGGCTTGGCGCTGACCGTAACGCGGGTGCCTGGTGTCGACCGTGATCGATGACCAACAACCCGCGGGCGGGATACCCTCGGACAAACTCTATTTTCGTATCGGCGAAGTCGCGCGCATCGTCGGGGTTAAACCTTACGTTCTCCGCTACTGGGAATCCGAGTTCTCCGGAGTCAGGCCGGGCAAGTCGCGTTCCAACCAGAGGCTCTATCGACGCAAGGACGTAGAGAAGCTGCTCAAGATAAAGGACCTGTTGCACGCGCGGCGCTACACGATCGAAGGTGCCCGGCAATTTCTCAAGGTCCAGGAAGAACCGGGTGACGATGAGTTGCTGTCCCCGAGGCAACTCAAGCGCTTGCGGCAGGTGCGCGAGACGCTCGTGGATCTGAAGAAGAAGCTCGAATCTTGATCACCGGGGTTTCCGCCTCCCGTTTTACCAGCAGCTGTTCTCGTAACCAGGCGTGGTCCAGTCCCAGCTGATCACAGACGTTCACGAACGAGAATGGTGAATCGGTGTCGATAGACATGATCCAGAATTCAGCCTGTCGCTGCAGTATGTGGGGGTTTGCGCGGTCGTGCCGGGGGGCTGAGAGATAGCAGCGCACCCCGTCCATCAATACCGCTTCGAGCAGGGTGGTCTGGGTGGCGGCGCATGAACGGGCTGTCGAACCAGGGTCTACGTCGCCGCAATGGCCCTCGAGGGTCTCGTTTATCGTTCCAGGCTTTCGTCCAGGCATGCAGTTTCAGGAGCAACCGGCGTGCCAGTCGCGAAACCCGCAGGAGAGCCTCAACTGGCTTCGCGGAGGGCCCCTAGCGGCGGCAATTTATCGATAAGAAAGGCTCGCTGTTGCCACTCCCAGCCAGCTGACGCCGCGCTTGCCTTGCCTTGTGCTGTAATCCGGGCAAGAAAACAGGCCATGTTGTACTGGCGTCGAATCGCGGCGGCGCAAAAAGGGGATGTCCTGTGTTGAAAACCATACTCGCTCTGTTTGCGATCTTCCTGCTGCCGGAAACGGCGAGGGCTGAAATCAGCTCCGGCGACACGGCATGGATGCTCACGTCGTCGGCCCTTGTGCTGCTCATGACCCCCGGCCTCGCACTTTTTTACGGCGGCATGGTTCGCGCGAAAAACGTGCTCTCTACCCTGATGCATAGTTTTTTCGCGATGGGTATCATGAGCATCCAGTGGGTAGTTATCGGTTACTCGCTGTCGTTTGCCGAGGGCAATTCCTTCATCGGCGGTCTCGACTACGTGTTGCTCAACGGCGTTGATTCGAACCCCGGGCCCTACGCCGATAACATCCCCCACAATGTTTTTATGATTTTCCAGATGATGTTTGCCATCATCACCCCCGCTCTTATCTCGGGTGCGTTCGCGGAGCGCATCAAGTTCAGTGGCTACGTTTTGTTCTCTCTCCTGTGGGCAACCCTGGTCTACGATCCTGTTTGCCATTGGGTCTGGGGTAGCGGTGGTTGGCTGGGTGGCCTCGGCGCGCTGGATTTTGCTGGTGGCACGGTGGTGCACATCAACTCGGGAGTGGCCGCGCTGGCCGTCGTGCTGGTGCTCGGACGCCGGGTGGGCTACCCGCAACAGGCGATGAAACCCCACAACCTCGGGTTGACTGTGCTTGGCGCCGGCATGCTCTGGTTTGGCTGGTTTGGCTTTAACGGGGGGAGCGCCCTTGCCGCCGACGGCTCAGCCGCCAACGCTTTCGTGGTAACCCATATCGCGGCCGCTGCTGCCGCGGTCACCTGGGCGCTGATCGAGTCGATGCAGAAGGGCAAAGCCAGTGCGCTTGGTGTCGCCTCCGGCGCAGTGGCTGGTTTGGTTGCCATAACTCCAGCCTGCGGTTTCGTTGGCGTCGGCGGTGCGATTCTCGTCGGTGTTGGCGCGGGCGGCCTCTGTTACGCCGCCATAATGGCCAAGTCTCGTTTTGGATACGACGATTCACTTGACGTTCTCGGTGTTCACGGGATTGGCGGGGCCTGGGGCGCGCTGGCCACGGGCATTTTTGCCGTTGCCGCGATAGGCGGGACAGCGGGGCTGCTGGAGAGCGGAAATCTCGGACAGCTCGGCATACAGGCCACCAGTGTGTTGGCCACGGCCGTGTACTCTTTCGTTGGTACTTTTCTCATAGCTCGTTTTGTTGATGCGACGGTGGGCTTGAGAGTGAATGAAGAACAAGAAATGACCGGCCTGGATCTGAGCGAACACGGGGAAGTCGGCTACCACCTTTCGGATTGATCATGGGTTGGCCTGTTCACGGGCTGGTTGCCTTGCTGACAGGGCGTGGGTATCTTTGCCGTTCTTGACGGGGCGTGGCGCAGCCTGGTAGCGCACTCGCTTGGGGTGTGAGAGGTCGCTGGTTCAAATCCAGTCGCCCCGACCATTGTCAGCCGGGGGTGCGATGGTCACCCCCGGTCTGGCAGCCGGCGTATCGAAGCAAATCCCTGACGTTCGGTCATGATACTTGTTTGCAATGACGACGGCGTGCACGCACCGGGCCTGGCTGCCCTGGCCGCTGCACTCGCTCCGCTCGACCGTGTCTGCGTGGTCGCTCCGGATCGAGAGCAGTCTGCGGCTGGCCACGCGATTACCCTTTCGCGCCCGCTACGAGCCGAGCTGCTACGGGAAGGTTGGATCGCCGTGGACGGTACGCCTACCGATTGCGTCAACCTTGCGGTGAACGGGCTGCTGGACGAGCCCCCGTGGTTGGTTGTTTCGGGTATAAACCGCGGCGCGAATCTTGGCGACGACATTACTTATTCGGGCACAGTTTCGGCTGCGATGGAGGCCGTGCTCCTGGGAATTCCCGCTATAGCCGTTTCCCAGGCGGGGAAATCAAACTTTGATTATGGCGCGGCAGCCTCTTTTACGGCAAATCTCTGCCGGGTGGTCAAGCATTCAGGCCTGCCGGATGATACACTGCTGAATGTGAACGTGCCTGAGAAACGCAAGGGTGAGGGCTTCGTGGCGACCCGGCAGGGCCGCCGCCGTTACGGTGACGCCATTGTTGAGAAGACGGACCCGCGTGGCCGAAAGTATTACTGGATCGGGGGCGATGACCTGGGGTTCGATGACGAACCCGGTACCGATCTCGCCGCGGTACAGGCCGGGCTGGTTTCGGTTACGCCCCTGCATCTCGACCTCACCAATCATGGCTCGCTCGGTTTTCTCGACGACATCCAGAAGACCTGGGCTCCGGACTGATCGCAGCGGCAACTCGTAAAAACGTTCCACCTGCAAATGCTTACCCAGCTCGCACTACTGGTTGCCATCACTTTTGTTCCCGCCCTGGAGCTGCGTGCGTCTATCCCTTATGGCTACCTCGAATCACCGATGCCCTTCGGCCTCGCGGTAGCTGTTTGCCTACTTGCCAACGTCGCGTTGGCGCCGATGGTGTGGGTTTTTCTGGACCGCGCGGTTCACCTGCTGCTGCGCTTTGACTGGATACGCGTGATCTACGAAAAAATGGTCGTCCGTACCCAGCGCAACGTGGAGCCGTGGGTCAACAAGTGGGGGGTGCTCGGGCTTGGCCTGTTCATCGGCATACCGCTGCCGGGCTCGGGGGTTTACTCGGGTGCACTGGGCGCCTACCTGCTGGGTTTTCGATTCAGGGACTTCATGGTGGCTTCGGTGATAGGAGTGCTGATGGCCGGAAGTATCGTCAGCCTGGTCATGGTGTCTGGTAGCACTGCCTTCGACTTGCTCCTGGCAAGGGGCGCGCGGTGAACAAGTCAAGATGGCTGGTTCCCGTCGTTGCGACGCTCGTCGTTTCGTTGGCCAACGGGTGTTCGACCGGTGTTATTCACACGGTGCGAACCGGGGAGAACCTCTACCGCATCGGCAAGGCCTACGGGGTTCCGTATCTCCAGCTGGGTAAGGTTAATGGGCTGGACAAGCCTTTTACACTGCAGCCGGGAGACAGGGTTTTCGTTCCCGAGGCAGCCCGGGTACTGCCGGTCGGGGTTATCACGCCGCGTTCTGTACGCAGTTCTCCGCCAAGAACAGTGAGGCCGAGACCGGCGCGGAAAACGCCGGTCACTCGAACGACAGTCAAGAGCAGTGGAAACGTCCAGGCTGCCGCCAGGAAGAAAGAACGGGCCCCGACTGAAACCGCAGCTGTTAAGAAGCCCTCGACTGCTCCGGGACTGTTCGGTTGGCCGACCGAAGGCAAGCTGATGTCCAGCTTCGGACCCCGGGGGGCGTCGCATCACGATGGGATCGATATTGCCGGTGAAGCTGGCAGCGCCGTCATCGCGGCGCGCGCCGGTAAGGTCATATTCAGCGACCAGCTGCCAGGCTACGGTTGGATGATAATACTGGAGCACGACAGGGGCTTCAGCACCCTCTATGCTCACAACGATCGCAACCGGGTAGCAGTGCGCGACCAGGTATCCCGGGGGCAGCGCATTGCCGACCTCGGTTCATCGGGCCGTACGGCCAAGCCACACCTTCACTTTGAAATCCGTCGGCGAAACGTGGTACGCGACCCCATGTACTACCTATCAGAACCTGGACAGCAGAGACTCGCCGGCAGCAGTGACTGAAGTGGGTCTTCGCGAACTCGTCCGCACGATACACGACTTTCCCAAACCTGGTATCGCTTACCGGGACATCACCCCCGTTTTATCCGACGCGGCCGCTCTTCGCACCGTGGTCGATAGTATCGCCGATCGATTTCGCGGAGAGGTAGATACCGTGGTGGGTATCGAATCGCGGGGCTTTATTATCGGCGCACCGGTGGCCTACGCCCTGGGTACGGGCCTCACCCTGGTTCGAAAGGCAGGCAAGTTGCCGTCGAAGATTATGTCCGAGGACTACGAACTGGAGTACGGCAGCGATTCGCTTGAGATCCACCGCGATGCCCTGGCGACGGGGGCACGCGCGCTGCTGGTTGACGATCTCCTCGCCACCGGGGGCACTGCCGCGGCGACCGTGAAGCTGGTAGAAGGACTCGGCGCAATGGTGGCGGCCTGCGCCTTCGTCATAGAACTCGAGGCGCTGGGGGGACGCGGCCGGCTTGCCCCACGCTCGATTTTCTCTCTTATCCAGTACTGCGACTGACGGCGCTTTCGTTGATACCCCGTCCAAAGCGCTATATGACTACGTTGGAGTGGTCATGAGCGATGCGTTAAGAGATCTCTACGAGCCGCTGCTCGAACTCATACGGCGGACGTCTACTGACCTGCCGCGGGACATCGACGAGGCCATGACCGCCGCCCGCGAAAGGGAAGAACCCGGTTCGGCGGGGGAGAACGTTTTTAATATTCTCCTGCAAAACATCGAAATGTCGCGTGCCGGTACCAGCCCGCTCTGCCAGGACACCGGCATGATTTCTTTCTACGTCCATCACCCCTGCGGAATGTCGCAGTTGGCGTTCAAGCAGGTCGCCGAACGGGCGGTTGCAGCTGCTACCGCGGAGAACCGTTTGCGCCCGAACTCGGTCGATTCACTGAGCGGTGAGAGCGTGGACAATAACCTTGGCGCGGGGATGCCGGTTTTTCATTTCGAGGAGTGGGAGGTGGACGAAATTGACGTTCACCTGCTGCTGAAGGGAGGCGGCTGCGAAAACGTCGGTGCGCAGTTTTCGCTTCCCGACGTTGCGTTGGGCGCGGACAGGGATCTCGCGGGTGTGAAGAGATGCGTTCTCGAGGCCGTTCACCTGGCACAGGGCCGCGGATGCGCGCCGGGTATCCTCGGTGTCGGAATCGGCGGAGACCGCATGGGGTCCTACGAGTTGGCCAAGGAGCAACTGCTGCGCTCGCTCACCGACACTAACCCGGACAGGGTGTTGGCCGATTTCGAAAACGAGATGTTCGAGCGCTGTAACGAACTTGGCATCGGGCCCATGGGGTTTGGTGGCAAGACCACTCTACTCGGTGTCAAGGTCGGCGTTCGTAACCGCATACCCGCTTCCTACTTCGTGTCGGTGGCCTATGCCTGCTGGGCCCACCGGCATCGTCGGCTGGTTATTTCGAAGGGAAAGACGGAAATTATCTGAAGGGGTCGGTGGGCGAACATGATAAACCTCCAGGTACCCATTGATGAGAAAACGGTCAGGTCTCTGCGGGTCGGTGACCAGGTTTCTCTGTCCGGAGCCGCGCTCACCGCCCGGGACCGTGCGCACAAGTACCTTGTCGAGGAGTTCGTCGAAGCTTCGCAACCCAATAACGACGAGCGAGACAACCTTCTCCGAATAGAACAGCGATTGAGAGATGGAGTCGTCTACCATTGTGGCCCCGTTGTTAAAGAACACGAGGACGGTCGCGTTGAGTTTGTCTCGGCTGGGCCCACTACGAGCATCAGGGAAGAAGGGATGGAGGCCGAGGTCATCGAGCGCTTTGGAGTAAGGGCGGTTATCGGCAAGGGGGGCATGGGTGCGAGAACCCTTTCAGCGCTCAAGGAGCACGGCGCTGTTTATCTCCACGCCATAGGTGGCGCGGCGACTTATCTGGCTCGAAACGTAGAGCGGGTGGATGGGGCGATCCATCGCGATTTCGGCGTCCCCGAAGCCATGTGGGAAATCGAGTTGAAGGACTTTGTTGCCGTGGTCACGATGGATTCTCACGGGGGCAGTCTCCACGAGGAGGTTCGCGAGGCTTCTGCTTCGAGCCTGTCAGGAGTGCTGGCTTCGATGGGACAGTCGCCGGTCGATAAGCAGTAGCGCTAGCTCCAGCGCCGTAGCCCAAATGCACAGTTTTAAGGAAATGATGAACGACGTGGTGGAGTACGGCTCCTGCTGCGAGTGCGGAACCTGCGTCCTGGTCTGTCCTCACAACATCATCGAGTATGTCGAGAGTAAGCCGAAGCAGACGGCCAAGGCTTCTGCCGCTCATGACTTCTGCGGTATCAGCGAGGGCATCGGCTGTGACGTTTGCGCGCAGGTCTGCCCACGAATCGGGGAAAGGGAGTTCCAGCTGCAGGATAGGGTGTTTGCTGAGCAGGAAGGCCAGATCTTTGACGGTGGTTTCGGCAAGTACCAGGAGATCTTCGTCGCTCGTGCGGTTGACCAGGATGTGCTCGACATCGGCCAGGACGGTGGAGTGGTAACGACGATACTGCTGCACTGCCTTGAGCAAGGGCTCATAGACGGGGCGGTCGTGTCGGCGCCCGATCCCGAAAAACCCTGTTCGCCGAAGCCCGTCTGCGCTACCACGGCCGACGAGATCCGCGACGCCGCGGGCTCCTGGTACACCTACTGCCCCAACGACCTTGCGATGGAGGAGGCGGCCGAGAAGAAGTGCGAAAGCGTTGCCTTCGTGGGCGTCCCCTGCCAGGTGACGCCTCTTCGAAAAGCTGAGCTTTTTGATTCTGGCTTGCTTGTCAACGAGCGTAAGAAACCCAAGCATCTTGAGCGGCAGACAGCGAGTATCAAGGGGCCCGCCGACCGGGTAACGCTCAGTATCGGGTTGCTCTGTTCCGAGGTCTTTGATTTCGCAGGCTTGATGGAGGGCATGATACAGCGCGACCTTGGTATTCCCCTGTCGACTGTCCGCAAGTTCAATGTAAAGGGCAAGGTCCTGGTCTACCCTGAAGAGGGTGACGTCGTCGAAATCGAATTGAAGGACGCGCAGAAATATGCTCGTGAGGCCTGTGAGCACTGCGGTGATTTTTCGGCGGAGCTCGCCGACATCTCCTGTGGCGGCGTGGGCGCCATGGACTGGACGATAACCGTTGTACGAACAGACCGAGGCCGCGAGATAATGGACGGGGTGGTGGCGGCAGGTTTGATAGAAAGGCGCGCGATCGAAGAGTTCGAGGGCTCGTTGAAAACCATGCTGCGCCTTGCTCGTCGACAGCACCAGCGAGTACCAGCAGAACGAGTTTCACCTTCGGCCGTTTATCCTCCCCACTTTTCCAAGCCCCGCTGATGCTTAAGCGCCCACCTCCCCCCCGAGCGGGGGGCAATTACCCTTGACACTCGTAGGCTTACGGTTCTATTGTCAGGGGGGGGACACCCTCGACCTCAGGAAGCTCAAGTATTCTGCGGTCATATTACGGTCTCCCTTTCGTACCAGGAGGTACCATGAAAGATTTTTCGCGCCTTATCGTACTCCGCCTTTCTGCCACGCTGTTTGTCGCGATCGTGAGCATTGTCGCGAGCGGCCAGGTAGCAGATGCCGCCTGCATAGGCGCCGGCGTCGTTGATGACATCAACGATTGCGTGGCCGTCAACAAGGGTAGCAAGGACTGCCTGCTTGGCTTTTCGGTTGACGGTGATGGACTCGGTAATCCGCCCATCGACCCGAAGAAGGGTGTGCCGGCCACGAAGATAGAATGTGAAGATGGCGCCGCCTGCGATCGCGACGGTCACGTCAATGGGCGCTGCACTTTTCACCTGGGAATGTGCATCAACGTGGGCAGCTGCTCGGAGTCGCTCAGCTCTCTCACGGTTAAAAAGCCCTCGGCCAAGGATGCTGGCGACGCGATCAAAAAAGAAGCGGCTCACTCTCAGCGCCTGCTTTTGGTAGGCGGGATCGGTGGAATGTTGCCTGATTCGGGCGAGACTTGTACCGAGTCGGACCTGGAGTTCGTAGTTCACCTGTCAAGCAAGGGTGGTGTGTGCGCGAGTCCGGCGGGGCAGAAGTGCAGCAACGACCAGGATTGCGATGACTACTGCGTGCTCACTTACAAGAAGGGCAAGGGCAAGGTGAAGGCGCAGGTCGACGACGGCGATAAACAGAAGGATGCCGACGCGCTCAAGTTCACCTGCTTGCCGGGCACGCCGGGGTCGACCGCGGGAGCCGAGGGCCTGCAGGTCGCCGACGCGGCCGATCTCATTGGCGGACCGCTTGCCATGGGTCGCACGGGCGACTGGTTATTGCGTAACAGCGATGTGAGGGTGGTGGTGCGTGATTCGGGACGCTTGCACTCGTTCATGCTGACCCAGGGCGGGCACATCATCGACGCGGACCTCGTCAGGGACGATCCCTCCGAAGATCGGGATAACTTCCAGGGCATACAGTCACTGATCAACCTCGAGTCTACCCAGGCCACCACAGCGGTGTCGGTGCTCAACGATGGGGCCGACGGCAACCCGGCTATAATTCGCTCTACCGGCCCCGATGACCTTCTCGACGTGCTCACTCCCCACCTGGCGATATTCCAGGCGGGTAGCACGCTCACCGTGGGCCCGGACACCATTGACAACGATCTGCCGCTGGCCCTGCAGACTGACTACATCCTGCGCGCCGACAGCAACTACGTACAGATAGCCACCACGGTAGAGAACCTGGGAGCCTCCGACCTGAGAATCCCAATGGGCGATTATCTCAACGGCGGTGGCGCACTCGAAATGTTCGCTCCCGGGCTGGGTTACGGGGAAGCCTTGTTGCGCCTCGGAGGCGATGGCAAGTCGGTCGCTCCCCAGGGCCTCGACTTTATAGCCTACCAGGGCGCGGGCGTGGGCCTCGGCGTTACCTACGGGATCGTTTTTCCCCGATCGATAGCGACGGTGGGAATCAACAAGTTCAAGGACGGCACTTTCTACACCGGCGCTTTTATCCAGTCGGGAGTTGGGGCCTGGATTCACAGGCAGAACCTGGTGGGCTATCTCAATGGTCCCTACCTGAGCAAACCCGAAGCGCCGTTCGAGGTACTGGCCGGTGGAACCAACACGCTCAGGCGTTGGTTTGTCGTGGGCGAGACAGTGGCCGACGTGACAAGGGCGAGGGAAGGGTTGTTCGGCAACGCGCTGGGTGCCATACAGGGAACAATCTCTGTCAATGGCGAGCCGGTCGCAAACGCTCGCGTGGCCTTCACCAAGCTTCCGGGCAACCGGTGCGGTTTTGCGGGCAGCAGCAACTGCACCAACGTTTACTCTGCTACCCTGACCGACGAGAACGGTTTTTACCGGGCATACGTCGTGCCTGATACTTACGATGTCCAGGTACGCGTTGACGGCGTTCCCTACGAGGCCAGCGCCAGCGAACCTGCTTCCCATTCGGTTACCGTCAAAAAGAAGAAAACGGAAGTGGTCGACATCGACTTTCCCCAGTCGTCGGCCATAGAGGTCAACGTTGTCGACCAGGACGGATCTCCGTTGGCGGCCAAGGTCAGCATCGTGGGTTTCGAGGCCAGCCCCGACCCACGTAACCTCGACAGTGTAGCCGGGCTTATCGAGAACCCGGGCCGTTATTTTGGAGTGCCCTACGAGGATAAGGACGCCGATATCTACGGGATCGTGGACGTCATGTTTGCCGATATTACCGGCACCCTGCCCACGACTGATCTTGAACCGGGCAACTACCACGTGGTGGTTTCCCATGGTGGCGAGTACGACGTTTACGACGAGGCCGTGACCCTGGTGGCCGGTGCTACTACTGTTGTAAACGCGACAGTGAACCGCGTGGTCGATACGACAGGGTTCGTTTCAATCGACACCCACGTTCATATGATCAACAGCGCCGACAGCGCCATGAGCCGGGAGAGAAGAATTCTCACGATGCTGGCCGAGGGCGTGGACTTTTTCTCGAATACCGACCACGACTACGTGCATGACCTCAGCGACGAAGTTTCAAGCCTGGGGGCTGAGGCCCTGGTGAAAACAGCACCCGGAGACGAGGTGACGACCTTCGTTTATGGCCACTTCAATACCTGGCCGCTGGTCGCGGATCCCAGCTCACCCATTGGCGGAGCTTTTGACTGGGGCAGGGACGGCACTGTACCCGGCCAGGGGTATCCGTCGGTCGGCAGCTACGACTTGTTGCCCTCGGAGGTAATGGCCGGCTTCAATCCAGCCACCCAGGTAATCCAGGTAAACCACTTCAACAGCCAGGGTCTGGGTTATTTCAATAACCTGGGGGTCGATACAGAGGTCGTGCCGCCAGTGAGTAGCTCGCTGGTCTACGTTTGTACGGCCGGCTGGCGAATCGGCTTACCATGTGAGCCCGAGATCTGCCGAGGTGGCGCGAACGACGGCCTTGCTTGCATCGATGACACGGAATGCCCGGACGGCGTCTGCAACGTGCAGGGCCTCGGTCGCGATTGCCCGGCTGACGGCGGTGTCTGCGCACCATCCCCCGACAACCTGTCCTCCTTCATCCGCCTGGATCCGACGGTAGCCAACCTGTACGACGACGGTTACACGGCGCTCGAGGTCTGGATCGAAGGTGGCCGCTCGCAGACCGATCTCATGCTGCACGATAACATGGGCGACTGGGCGGGGCTCCTGAACCAGGGTTCTTTCAAAACCGGTATTGCCGACTCCGATACCCATCACGCGGCAGTAGTACCGGCCGGTTCACCGCGCACCTTCGTTGCGTCTTCAACCGACGTACCTGGTGATATCAGCCCTGCCGAGCTGGCGCTCAACGTGAACGCTGGTCGTGCCATGGGCTCGAACGGGCTGTTCATGCTGGTAAACCTCGTAGGTGACGCGGCCGCTACGGCCGGGCATGGCCTGGCCGATTCCTTGACGGTACCCGCCACGGGGGGCAGTGGCTCGATAGAAGTCCACGTGGAAGCACCGACCTGGGCCGAGTTCGATACCATCGATGTGTACATGAACACGGCTCCGGAATGTGAGACCGGTATCACCTTCATGGGTGTGGCCGACCGGCGTTGCGACGCGACACCGGCAGCCACCTATAACGCTGGCGTGGATTTCACGGTCAACACCACTGTCGGGGTGAGCGGATCCGGTCAGCGCCTCGAGGCTGACCTGAGCATCCCGGTCACCGTGAGCGAAGACACCTGGGTCATAGTCGTTGCCAGGGCTACCGACGGTGTGTCTAAGCCCCTGTTTCCCATGATCCCGGTGGACCTTGAGCACACGACTTTTGTGAACGCCACGCTCGGGCAGCTCACCGATTCGGGGAGTTCGCCTCCGTGGAACCTGGGCGAAGAAGGCGTGCTGGCCACCGCGTTCAGCAACCCCTTGTTCTTTGATTTTGAGAACGACGGGTTGTGCAACGGCGGCGGTACCTGTCCCTGATCGGGAGGGTTTTTCCCGGTTGATTTCGCTCGACCGTTCGGCTTGCTAGAATGACGGGTCCCGCAAGGGGCCCGTTTTTTCTTGCGTTGAATTGGAGCTCTAGGGATAGGATTTCAGGGGAAATGATGTTGATAAGCAGTCGGAATCTGGCCGCGTTACTGTTGTCTGTCTCGCTGGCGACTGGCGCCCTGGCGACCGGTGCCCGGGCGGCGGAGCCAAAGACTTTTTTTGACCACGTCGAATCTTCCTGGGCCGTGGGCCAGGTTCATCTCAGTCAGCCGCTGATTTTTCGGGACGGTATGCTGTTGGCCTTTCCGGGGCAGATCGAAGAGCTTGTTCACTCCAGGCAGGGCAAGCCGCGCTCGATCCTTCTTGTTTTTGAGATCCGCGACGTCAACGGGTCGGTGCCCTTTGCTGCTGGAGACAAGGTTTTCGGGCCGATTTCTCTGTTGCCTCGCTACACTTACTGGCGAGATAACCTTCCCCAGGGGCCACACCACCAAATACCTGGCGGGCGACGCTATGTTTTTATGGGAGGCGATATCGACCCCGCGATGGTGGTTGCGCGGTCCTACGCGGCAGCCCTGAAACTCGATATGCCGGAACGCGCGGTTTCGAAGATCTCCTCGCTGGTGGCGGCGCTCGATAGTAGCCTCGACGTGATTGCCTCGGATGCCGCCAGGGAGTTGACGTCCTACCCCGTTCTGGAACGAGACCTCGACAAAGAAAGCCAGGAGGCGCTCGGCGCGTGGTTGGCTTCAGGTGCCGACATCGATCGCCGCACAGGGCTTATCACTGCCCTGGGTGCTCGTATGGTTAACAAGATGGCAGCCTCTCTGGAATCGCTCTCGACCAGGGATGACGATACTGGTGCGGCCTCATTGCTCGCTCTTGACGCCATGGCCAGGCCCCGCACTACAGCGCTGCTGCTGGGCCTGCTCGACGCGAAAGCGGAATCGGTGAGAGCTTTCGCGGCCGGGAGCCTCGGGCTGAGGGCCGGGACGGATGCCGCGGCCAGGAAAAGCGCCTTGGCGCTGCTGAGTTCCAACCAATCGGCCGTGGTTCGTTCGTCGGCGGCACTTGGGCTTGGCGCGGCCGGAGAAACTGCCAGCCTCGATGGTCTACAGGCCATGCTGATGGCCGGAGACGAGGCCAGTCGTCCCGCGGCCAAGGCGCTTGCGAGCCTGGGCGGGGAAAAAGCCATCGCTGGCCTCAAGGAAGCCATTACAGACGGACCGAACGAGGCTATGGTGGGCGGCGTGCTGGCCATCATTGAGCTGGACGAGTGTTCGGACTGCATGGAGTTTCTCCTGGGTCAGCATGAGAACCATCCCGAGAAAGCTATTCGTGACCTCGTCGGTGTATTACTCGAAATTGACCAGGGGGGACATGGTCACGACGAAGATCAGAGCACTTTTCACTAAACCGCAGGGAGATCCCGCGTGCGTTAGGCCGGTGATGATGGTTCGTCCGGCTGCTGCCAGGCAGGGCTGGCTGTTCGCGCTGCTGGTGGCGGTGCTCTGGCTTCCAGTTAGACCCGTAAGCGCCGACGTTGCGGCTGGTGACCTCGTAGACAAGCACAACATCGAGGACGCGATAGAGTTCCTGCACCCGGGTCTCGAGTGGTGCGTCAGGCGCGGGCTGGTGATGGAGATTGTCGAGACCGGCAACAACACTTACCCAGCGGTCTACGATAAAGCTACGGAGAAATACCAGGCCCAGGTTGAAATGGCCGCCGATGGCCGCACCTTGATCAATTACGTCGCCGGCCAGCCTTTCCCGTTGCTCGACCCCAATGATCCCGAGATAGCTCGCAAGATCATGTGGAACTACTACTACAATCCGTTTCTGACAGATGATTTTACCATCAGGTACTTTGACGCTGACACCGGACCCATCACTCCGCGTGGCATGGTGATAGAGCGACACTTTGTCATCGAGCAACTGCGCAGGCTCATGTACAACGGTCGCGTTCACGTTGATCCTAAGCCCGAGTTCCTGCCCAACCACGAAGAGTACCGTCACCAGGAATCGCTGCACCCGATCATCGAACCATTTGACCTCAAGGGCATCGGTTCGTCGACAGCGCGCTACATGAATCCGGATCGTTCCGACGACACCTGGCTGTACATACCGCAACTGCGCAGGGTTCGGCGCTTGTCGTCTGCTCAGCGCAGCGACGCGCTGTTCGGGCAGGACATAGACATGGACAGCTACGGGGGCTACTCGGGAAACCCTGCCTGGTTTGACTGGCGATTTCTCGGTGAAAAAACGATCCTGGGCTCGGTGCACGGCAAGCGTTGGCCGGCCCATTGGTGTGAAGGCGGTGGCGACTTCGTTTTCTGTGACACCTGGGAGAAACGTGACGTCTGGGTCATAGAGGGGCGCGCGCACATGCCGACCTATGCCTACGGCAAGCGCGTGCTCTTTGTCGACAAGTTTGCTTTCTATACGCCGTCCACGGACATCTACGACAGGGGAATGCAGCTCTGGAAAATCTGGATCAACGGCATTAACGTAGGCAGGCGTCCGTTTCCCGAGGCCAAGGTTTCTGTGTACGACTACGATACGGGCTTTATACCGAACATCACCATGGTCGACATGCAGCTCGAACACGCTACCAGGGCGGCACTGCCCAGCCACGAGTTTCCCGAAGAGGAAGGATGGTACTGGAACATGGGGCCGAAGGTCGGCCTGCACCCTGATTTTTTTACCGTGGCCGAACTCATCCGCACAGGCCGCTAGGGTATGGCCGTGACCGCTCGCAGCCGGCGGTATTCACCGGAAGAAATGATTCGCCTCGAGCGGTTGCTCTGGGACACGGGCTATTACCACGTGGCGGGAGTGGACGAAGTAGGGGTAGGACCGCTGGCCGGTCCCCTGGTGGCCGCCGCCGTGGTCTACCCGCCGGGTAGTGAGCCGCTTGCCGTAGCCGATTCGAAGGTGTTGAGCGCCGCGCGGCGGGTGGAACTCGATGGCCAGATACGTGCCGGCGCCGAGAGCGTTGGAATCGGTCGGGTCGAAGTGGATCGACTTGATGAGATCGGTGTGTACAAGGCGGGACTCGAAGCAATGCGGCTTGCTGTGGAACAATTACTCCCCCTGGCTGACTACCTGCTCGTGGATGCCCGCAGGATACCCGGCGTCGAGCAGGGGCAGTCGGCTTACAAGAAGGGAGATACATTTATCTATTCGGTGGCCTCGGCCTCTATCGTAGCCAAGGTTTATCGTGACGCCCTGATGCTCGATGCCGGCAAGCGATTTCCCGGTTACGGATTTGAGCGTCACATGGGCTACGGAACCGCCGAGCACGTGGCGGCCCTGGGTGAGCTGGGTCCCTGCAGTATTCATCGTCGTTCGTTCGAGCCAGTGAGAAAGGCCCTCGCTGGCATGGCTACGGCGGCTGGTTCGCCCCAGGTTGAGGCTGCTCGCCCGCGAGTCACTGACGTTTTCGGGCCCAATGAGGAGGCACTGTGAAAGAAAAATACCTGCTCCCGGCTATGGCGATCGGTGTGTTTGTGGGGACCGCCTGGGGCTGGTTGGGCGGTGAGGCTGCGCTTTCTACTGCGTGGATCGGCGATCTCTTTCTCGACCTGCTTCGGGTGCTGGTTCTACCGCTGATCTTCTGTTCGATGGTCGACGCCGTGGCCGGACTGTACCGCATGGGCAGCTTCAATCGCATCGTCGGCCTGACTTTTTCCTGGTACCTGGCGACTACCGTGATCGCGGTTACCACGGGCCTGGTGGTCGTGAGCATTTTTGAACCCGGAGTCGGTGTTTCGTTGGGAAGCAGCTCGGCTCCGAGTGTTCAAACCACCAGTGTGCAGAATATCGTCGGCAGTCTTTTCACAGACAACCTTTTCGAAGCCGCTGTATCGTTCAAGGTTTTGCCTGTGATGCTGTTTGCGCTGGTCTTCGGCCTGGCACTGTCTTCGGCTGGGGAGCGCGCGGAACCCGTGAGGAACTTTTTCGGTGCCAGTACCGCGGCCCTGCTGCGCATGGTTCACTGGCTGATGTTCGTCGCGCCGCTGGGCATTGCCGCCCTGCTGGCCGCTCACCTGGGCAAGGCGGGTGGCGGCGCTGCTTTTTTTGCCGAGGTGGCCGCCATCGGCAAGTATTGCTTCTGCGTAGTGCTGGGACTGGGGATACACGGCTTCATCGTGTTGCCGCTTCTGCTCAAGCTGCTGACCGGGAGGTCGCCGCTTCGTTATGCCTACAACCTGGGCGAAGCGCTGCTGACTGCTTTCTCAACAGCCTCGAGCTCGGCGACCCTCGCGCTGACAATGGACCTCTCCAAAGAGCGGAACAAGGTCCGTTCTGATACGGCGAGCTTCGTCCTGCCCCTGGGCGCGACCGTCAACATGGATGGAACCGCTCTCTACGAAGCCGTTGCTGTGATGTTCATCGCCCAGGCTTCGGGTATCGAGGTCTCTTTCGGGGGACAGGTGTTGATCGTTGTCACGGCGACGCTGGCTTCGGTCGGAGCGGCGGGCATTCCCCAGGCCGGGCTGGTAACCATGGTGCTGGTTCTGGAGGCCGTGGGGCTGCCCGCGGATGGTATATCTGCAATATTGGCTGTTGACTGGCTTCTTGATCGATTCCGGACGACGGTCAACGTCTGGGGAGACGCCGTGGGGGCCGGGGTGGTCGACTCCCATTCCGAGACTGTTTTGCACGGCCCCGTGTAATGGGGTAGCTTCCCGGGTTGAGGTAACGAAAAGACCCATGACACTTTACGACCATCCCGGCTGCCCGTTCGCGCAGAAAGTGCGGATTGTACTGGCGGAAAAAGAACTTTCCTATGACACCGAGACCGTGGACCTTGCTGCGGGTGCCCAGCGCAGCCCTGAGTTCAGGCGCTTGAACCCCTTCGGGCAGGTTCCAGTTCTGGCCGATGAGGGCATCGTTGTCTACGAGTCCACCCTCATAAACGAGTACCTGAACGACGAATACCCTTTTCCCGATCTTCTGCCCGAGGATTCAGCCGACAGGGCCAAGGCCCGCATGCTCGAAGATTACGCCGACAGGGTTTTTACTCTTCCGGGAATGTCCCTGAGGCAGCAGCTCACGGTAGCGGCAGGCGATCGTAACGAGAAGAAGTGCGAGACTGCCCGCAATGCAATCAGGTCAGGCCTGGGCATGCTCAATGGGATGCTCAAAGACAAGGAATACATAGTTGGTGAGTTTTCGCTTGCCGACGTGTCATTTGCACCCCTGGTCCTGGACCTGGCTTCACTTGAAATGGAACTTGACCTCAAGCCGCCGGTAGCGGAGTGGATAGCCCGCCTCAAGAGCCGGCGCAGCGTAGAGGCGCTGCGCCTGGTGGCCTGAATATTCTCCCCTTGTCTTGATCACGACATCAGGGGAGTTGGAGATCTGAATGCGTAGACCTGAGGAACTCGGGTTCCGGGAGCGAATCTACCTTCCCGCTATCGTCCGTGGCCTGTTCGTCACCGGCAAGCGCTTCTGGCGCAACCTGCTGGGACACGGTTTCAGGCAGATGAATCTTGATGGCGGCTCATCCTCGGTTACAATCCAGTATCCCGATGCCCAGTTGAACTACGGCGAGGGGTACCGCGGTGCCCACCGGCTCACCCTGAAGGACGACGGCGCGGTCAACTGCACAGCCTGTTTTCTCTGTGCCACCGCTTGCCCCGCTCGCTGCATTAATATCGAAGCCGGGGAGCACCCGGACAACGCCGTTGAGAAATACCCCCTGCGGTACGAGATCGATACTCTGCGCTGTATCTACTGCGGTTACTGCGTAGAGGCTTGTCCCTGCGATGCGATACGAATGGACACCGCCGTTCACCCGGGAGTGTCGGGTTACAGCAGGCTCGATTTCATCGAGGACAAGGCCAGGCTGATGGGCCGATCCCGGGTTATTGGGAACGAAGGCCGAGCGGCCCTGATGAAAGATCACGCCGAGCAATCCGCGGGCGACCAGCCGCGCACTGATCCCGACTCTAGCTGAGCCCGCGTCTCGCGTTCCTGCGGGCGCCGGTCAACTTTTGTCCGTTTACCGGTCCAGCTACCAACTAACGCTGGTTTGAGCTAAACTGGCCGCTTGACCGAGCCGCGTCGCCGCGGTGCGGAGGAGCCGACATGGCCAGTACCTACGATGAAATCCTAGCTGACGCGCGCCGTGAAATACCGGAGATCACCGCGGATGAAGCCGAAAAACTGCTGGCCGGCACGGACGGCCACGTCGCGGTCGACGTGCGCGAAAAAGAAGAATTTCGCGAAGGCCACGTCCCCGGCGCCTTGAGCCTGCCCCGGGGATTTCTCGAAATGCAGGTCGAAACCAAGGTCGCCGACCACGACACTCCGCTGGTGGTCTACTGCCAGAGTGGGGTGCGGTCCATGCTGGCGGCTCGTCAGCTCAAGGCCATGGGCTACAGCAGTGTCTGCTCAATGGCCGGGGGCTACGGGGAGTGGAAGGGCGCCGGGCACCAGTGGGAGAAGGATTTCGCTTTCACCCCCGAACAACTCGAGAGGTACAGCCGTCACTTTGTCCGGCCCTGCGTCGGCTCGGAAGCGCAGGCCGACCGGACCAATGCGTCCGG
>JACNKC010000077.1 GCA_014382245.1 Pseudomonadota bacterium
CTGCCAACGCATGCAGGCGGCGCGGCCGTAGTACGGTCATCGGCGGGCGTGCGAGCTTACGAGATACACGGGTTAGTCACTGTTCACGACAGCCAAGCGGACTGAACCTGGGCCCGGGTCGGCGGTGCCTGTCTCGGGCGCAGACAGCAGGCCTGAACAGCCCGAAATGCCATTGAATCGAGCTTGACGGCGGGTCGACGCTTCTTGCGCGTTCGGGGGCGCCGTGTTACACAAGGTGGGCTGGGCAGGGGTCGGATACGTGGTGGGGTAGGCTCCAGGGCCTGCCTTTTTTTGTGCTCTGCAAAAGCGGTTGCGCAGGTAGAAGTCCCCGGGATGGCTCAGCGGGCTGGGTAAAGCCTCGCTTGCGGAAAGATAAGTTGGAAAGAACTACAGGTACTACGAGAGATAAGCTCTGTTCACTTGCAGGCCCGTTGGCGTCTGAAAGGGGGCTGGAGGTCCTCGATGTTGACTTCAGCGGCGAGGCCGGCAGCAGGACCGTGCGCATTTACCTGGACTCGGTGGAAGAAGACCGCGGGGTTGCGATCGCAGATTGTGCGGCAGTGAGCCGGGCGCTATCCGACCTGCTCGACGTCAACGACGACGTCGTCAAGGGGCAGTTCATGCTCGAGGTTTCTTCGCCCGGCCTCAATCGGCCGCTACGCCTGCCCTCGCATTTTCAGCGGGTTGTAGGCGAGCGAGTAAGGATCACCCTGGCGGTACAGGTCGACGGCAGGCGACGGATCAAGGGCTCGCTCGAGAGAGCCGACGACACGGTGGTGGTGGTTGTAGATGATGAGGGTTCACGCCGGGAGATTTCGTACAAGGACATCACCCGGGCCAACCTGGAGTACCGCTTTGATGAAGCCGGAGCTACAGATGCCTGAGTTTGCGGAACGGCTGGGGCGGGTGCCCACGGGGAGAACAAAATGGAATTCGACATAAAACACGCGATTGACCAGATCAGTAAAGAAAAAGGAATCGACCGCGCCCTCATTATCGAGGCTGTCGAAGAGGCCATGAAATCGGCTGCTCACAAGACCTACGGCGCCGAGCTCAACATTGACGCCACTTACAACCCGGAGAGCGGCTCGGTCGATATGTACCGGGTGCACACGGTAGTTGAAGAAGTGGCGGATCCAGACAACGAAATTTCACTGGAATTCGCGCGTTCGGACATTGACCAGGAAGCCGAAATCGGCGACGAGCTGATGGAAGAGATCGATTCTGCGCCCCTGGGCAGGATCGCTGCCCAGGCGGCTAAACAGAATATCGTTCAAAAGGTGCGGGATTACGAGCGTTCGATCATATACGGCGAGTTCAAGGAGCAGGAAGGAGCGGTCATCTCCGGGGTCGTGCTACGGTTTGAAAGACGCAACCTGGTTGTCCAACTCCGTCCCAACGTGGAAGCGATACTGCCTGAGAGAGAGCAGATTCCGCGGGAGCGTTATCGGCAGCAGGAGCGGGTTCGCGCCGTCATCAAGGAAGTAAACGACACGCTGCGCGGCACACAGATCGTTCTCTCCCGGACCGCACCGGAGCTCGTCGCGAAGCTGTTTGAACAGGAAGTGCCGGAAGTCTACGAAGGTATCGTCGAGATCAAGGACGTGGTTCGTGAACCAGGTGGACGCGCCAAGATCTCGGTGGTTTCTAAAGACAGCGATGTTGACCCGGTTGGTGCTTGCGTGGGTATGCGCGGCAACCGAGTGCAGGCGGTGGTGCAGGAGCTGCGGGGTGAACGAATCGATATCGTCCCCTGGACGCCTGACGAAACCGAGTTTGTGTGCCGTGCCCTTTCGCCGGCCAAGGTCTCACGCATCGTCATAGATGAAGAAGCGCACGCCATGGAAGTGATCGTCCCCGACGCGGAACTGGCACTGGCCATCGGTCGCAAGGGGCAGAATATCCGCCTCGCCGCGCGCCTGTCGGGCTGGAAGCTGGATGTACTCGGTGACGCGGACTACGAGCGGCGCTTGAGGGAATCCAGGCTGTCCCTGCAAGGTGTGGCCGGACTCGGTGAATTGCAGGCGGAGGTCCTGTTGGGCGACGGCTACAAGTCGGCTGCGGAGTTGTCCAACAGCTCGGCGGCAGACGTTGCAGAGGCGCTCAGTATAGAGGAAGAAGCCGCCGCAGCTTTCCTCGCCAGTGCGGCGATTGCAGCCGAAGAGCAGCGCCGGACCAGCATGGTCAGACGCGTGGCCGCAGCGATCAGTGACGCAGTGGAAGCCGCCAACGATGCAGAGAAGGCACGGCTCGCTGACGAAGAGCGCGCAGCCGGCGAAGAATCTACCGAGGGTGAGTTTGCGGGTAGCGAATCTGCCGGTTCGGAAGTCTCCGCGAAAGAAAATGCGAGCGATGACGAGGCTGCCAAGGGAGAAGCCTCCTAGTGAGCAGGCTGAGCCATACACCGCAACGTACCTGCGTAGGTTGTGGCCAACGCGATGCACCGGGGCAGATGCTGCGTTTTAGACAGGAGGGCTCGGGCGGGCTGGCCATAGTGGCGGTCCCGATCGGCGGACGAACGGCGTACTTGCACCGTACGTTGGAGTGCAGGGTCGGGCTGGTCAAGCGTCGTACGGTAAATCGCTCGTTGCGCACCGGTGTGGCCGCGGAACAGAAAATACGTTTCGTGAGGGATCTTGAGGCGATGCTGAAAAATCGCGCGCCAGGGAAGGAGATTTGCTGATGGCCAAGCGACGCATCAGTCAGTACGCGAAAGAATGGGGCGTAAAATCGAAAGCCGTAATCGAGCGGCTTGAGAAAATGGGCGTGAAGGGCAAACGCGCCCAGAGCGGCATCGAAGACTCGGAAGCCGCGCGCGTTCGACATGAAATGGGGCTTGACGCGAAAGACATCGACAAGCATGTGGGCGAGACCACGGAAGATGTTATCGAGGTAAAGGAAGACGGTGGCGGTGGCCGGGTGACAGCGCTTGATACCGTGACCCGCAAGCGCCTGAAGGGTGGATCGGTAATCAGGCGCACACGCCGTAAGCGCCTGGCAGAAGGCGACGATGAAGCCGCGGCCCCTGCCTTCGCGGTGTCTTCCAGCGTTCGGGCTGTGACAGCGACCATGGACACCGATGCGGGCGCACTGGCGGTGGCTTTCGCAAACGAACCCTTTGCAGAAGCCCATCACGCTCTCTCTATTGTCCCCTTGCTGGAGCAGGAACCCGGAGTCGTGGCACCGGCTGGGCTACCCTCTTTCGATCCCGAAACCACTGGCGATTCAGCGGAAGGCGGCCTGGGTCAGGCCGAGATTCCCGAACCTGGCGTCGTGGCCGACGGTGGGCTTGCCAGTCAGGAAGTGTCTGGTGACGGCACCGTAGCTGAAACCGCTGCTCAGGAATCAGAACGAGAAGCCGAGGAGAACGCAGGCAGGGCCAAGCAGGAAGTTAGCGACGACGATCGTGACGCGATCGCGGAAGAGCTACTCAAGGCTGCGGAAGGGAAAGACGAATACAGCGAAAAATCTGAAGAAGACGGCGAGGGCGAAAGCTCTCTCAGCGGCCCCAGGATACTGGGACGCATAGATCTTTCCGCTCTCAAGAAGCCGAAGGTTGTCACGGTCACGGAAAAAGAGACCACAACCGACAAGCCCGCCGACGCGGATGGTAAGACGCGCAAACGCAAGAGGCGGGTCGTCAAGAAAGAGGAGCTCTTTGACGCATTCGAGCGGTCATACCAGGCGCGTCCTCGCAAAAAACGCGCTATGCCGGGTCAGAAACTTCAGAAAACGGAACTGACAATACCCAAGGCGGCCAAGCGTGTTGTACGGATTCACAACGTAATCAGTCCCGCTGAGCTCGCGAGGGCGATCGGCGTCAAGTCTGGCGAAGTGCTTGGCAAGCTCATGGGCCAGGGAGCGATGGCCAGCATGAACGACTCGCTGGATTTTGACACTGTCAGCCTGATTGCCGAAGAGTTCGGCTATACAGTCGAGAATACCTCCCTCGATGTCGACCAGCTGCTCGACCACGGCGGCGACGTGGAAAGCACCGAAGAGGAGGGCCTCGCTCGGCCTCCGGTTGTGACAGTCATGGGCCACGTCGATCACGGCAAGACCTCACTGCTGGACGTAATCCGCGACTCGAGAGTCGTCGAGGGAGAGGCCGGGGGTATTACCCAGCATATCGGTGCGTACACGGCGGGCAGCGGAGACCAGGCTATCTGCTTTCTCGATACCCCGGGTCACGCGGCATTTACTTCCATGCGGGCGAGGGGGGCGAGTGTTACAGACATCGTGATCCTGGTCGTCGCGGCCGACGACGGCGTTATGCCCCAGACCCTCGAAGCTGTGAACCACGCAAAAGCAGCCGAGATACCGGTGGTCGTAGCGGTCAACAAGATGGACAAGCCTGACGCTAACCCCGACAGGGTAAAGCAGCAGCTTTCCGAACACGGGTTGCAGCCCGAAGACTGGGGCGGTGATACTCTTTTCGTCCCCGTGTCGGCGATCAAGCGCACTGGCATCGACGAACTACTCGAGGTTCTGCGTCTCCAGTCCGAGATCCTGGAGCTCAAGGCAATCCCTGATGGCCGCGCTCGAGGCGTGGTCATCGAGGCGCGGTTGGACAAGGGCCGTGGCCCGGTGGCAACGGTACTCGTGCAGCGGGGCGTGCTTAAACACGGCGACAACTTCGTGAGCGGCGACGTCACCGGTCGAGTGCGAGCGATGACCGACTACGCGGGCAGGAAATCGAAGTCTGCGGGTCCTTCTACGCCGGTTGAGATTATCGGCCTGGACGGCGTTCCCGAAGCCGGCGATAGCTTTGTCGTGGTGGACGACTCCTCGCGCGCAGACCAGGTAGCTGAACACAGGAAAGACATCGCGAGAAAGGCGCAACTCACCGCTTCTACCCGGCTCTCGCTGGAGGATTTCCAGAAACACGTTGCAGCCGGCGACGTGGCTGAGTTCAAAGTGGTGGTCAAGGCCGACGTGAAAGGTTCGGCCGAAGCCCTTGCCGCGGCTCTCGAACAGATCGGAACCGACGAGATCACCTTGTCAGTAATTCACAACGGGGTTGGAGCCATCAACGAATCAGACGTTCAGTTGGCCCTTGCTTCTGGTGCCGTGATCATCGGTTTTCACGTTAGACCCGAGGGCAAGGCCCGCACCCTTGCAGAGCGCGAAGGCGTTGACCTGAGGCTGCACGAGGTGATTTATGAGGCTCTCGACGAGGTGAAGCTCGCGATGGAAGGCCTCCTTGCGCCCGACATCAAGGAAGTATCGCAGGGCCGCGCCGAGGTGCGAGATACCTTTGGAGTGCCAGGGGGCGCGACCATTGCCGGTAGTTATATCACCGAGGGCAAGGTCAAACGGGGAGCCCATTGCAGGCTCGTCAGGGATGGAGTGGTAACTTACACCGGCACCATATCAAGTTTGAGGCGGTTCAAGGAGGATGTGCGCGAAGTGCAGTCCAGCTATGAGTGCGGTATCGGGCTCGACAAATTCAATGACATCAAGGTCGGCGATGTTGTCGAAAGCTTCGAACTCGAAGAGGTTCGTCGTACCCTGGATACGCCTTACGCGGGTAAACCGGGCGACTCGGCAGGCGCCTGAGCCAGATTGAGCGGAGCGTCGGGATGGTCGTGGGCGTTCTCAGCCTGGTGATGTACCTGCCCGGCAACCGGTCCCTGAAAGGTAAACGCTCGGTGGTCAAAGCAATCAAGGCAAAGGTTTCGAATCGCTACAACGTATCTGTCGCCGAGATCGACAGATTGGACGACGTTGCTTCGATCGGGCTCGGGGTGGTGCAAGCCGGCAACGAAAAAGATCACGTGGATCGCTGCCTGAGGACGGTGGCGCGCTTTGTCGAAAGCTTACGCCTGGCCCAGCCCGGCGAAGAAGAATACACTTTCGACAATTACTGAACTCAGATTAGATGACTTCTGTTAGAACACGACGAATAGCCCGGGAGGTGCTATCTGCGCTCGCCGGTATAGTTGACCAGGAGCTGCGCGATCCGCGCGTGCGCGGTGTTACGTTTACCGGCGTGGATATGAGCCCGGACCTCAAGCACGCAAGGGTGTTTTATTCCACCAGGGGAGATGAAAAGCAGCAGCTGGAGTGCAGTCGCGGCCTCGACGCGGCGTCTGGCTACCTGCGGCGCGAGCTCGGTCGCAAACTGGTGCTGAGATTTACGCCCGCACTGGCATTCACTCTCGATGGTTCGCTCGAGAGAGCCGACCGAATTCAAAGACTGCTGTCCGGGGCGGACACGGGGGAAGTAGAGGGATGAAAAACCGCAAGGGCGTTGACGGCATACTACTCGTAGATAAGCCTGTCGATATGAGTTCCGCTTCTGCCGTCGCGCGGGTAAAGAGGGTCCTCGGCGGGGTGAAAGTCGGTCACCTCGGAACTCTCGATCCCCTTGCCTCGGGCTTGTTGCCCCTGTGCCTGGGCCTGGGCACCAAGGCAGCGCCCTGGCTCAACAGCGCCACCAAAACCTACACCGGGCTAATCCGACTGGGTGTGCTCACTGATACCCTGGATCGCGGCGGCAAGGTTGTCGCTACCAGGCCGGTACCAGCGCTGGCCGATATTGATCTCGACGAACTGGCCGATCGGTTCACCGGCTCGTTGAGCCAGGTCCCCCCTGCCTATTCGGCTATAAAGAAAGACGGCGTTCCTATGTACAAGCGGGCTCGACGCGGTGAAGAAGTAGAACTCGAGCCGCGCGAAGTCACCATATTTGAGCTCAAGCTCACTGTTGAAGACGACTCGGCCCTGGAGTTCAGCGTCCATTGCTCAAAGGGCACCTATGTACGTGCCCTCGCGAGGGACCTGGGCGAGGTCATCGGCTGCGGCGCGCACATAGAATCCCTCGTCAGGACGGCTTTCGGGCGCTTTCGTCTAGAAGACGCAGCGTCCATGGATAATCTCGAAGACAGCGACGGGAGCGAGCTCGAGGCTGCAGTTCTGCCTTTATCCAGGGCCCTTGCCCACCTTGAGTCGTTGGAGGTGGACGATCGGGGAGCCAGCGGCCTGAGGCAGGGAAGGCAGGAGGTTCTCGGGGTTCTACGGCGCCCCCAGGACGGAGAATCGGCAATGGTGACGCGGGCTGGTCGGCTTGTGGCGGTAATCAGCGAGCGGAGCGGCCTGTGGAAGCTCGAGCGGGTTTTCGCGGGCTGAAGCGGAAGCGGGTTTGCGCGGGCGATGGGCAGGTGATAGCGATTGGTGGTTGAATAGAACTAAGGAACATTAAGGAAGAGTTGAATACCCAGTGACGACGACGTTACAAAGCCCAGAGCAAGTGATCGGAGATTTCCGGACCCACGAATCGGATACCGGTTCTCCCGAAGTCCAGGTCGCTTTGCTGACCAACCGTATTAATTACCTGACCGGCCATTTCAAGACCCACCCCAAGGACAATCACTCCCGGCGTGGCCTTCTTAAAATGGTGAGCCAGAGACGCAAGATGCTCGACTACCTCAAGCGAACGGCCTACGACCGCTACCTGTCATTGATCGAGCGGCTGGGCCTGCGCAAATAACTGCACTACGCTGTATGGTGCGAGGCTGGTGGTCCTGGCGGAATGATGGGGCGGGGGCGCCTCACTTCAACGAATTTTTTTGACTACTGTAATTCCCGGGAGGGGAAAGGAGAGCTCTGTAATGATTAAAAAAGTAGAACTGGAACTGGGTGGCAAGACACTCACACTTGAAACCGGCCGCATAGCCAGGCAAGCCGATGGCGCTGTGTTCGTAACCTACGGGGATACAGTGGTCCTCGTCACAGCGGTTTCAGCACACCGGGTTCGAGAGGGTATTGATTTTTTTCCACTGACAGTTGAGTACCAGGAAAAGACAGCCGCCGCCGGTAAAATCCCGGGTGGCTTCTTTAAGAGGGAAGGGCGCCCCAGCCCTGCCGAGATCCTGACCTGTCGCATTATAGACCGGCCCATACGTCCGCTTTTTCCCAAGGGCTATGGCTTTGAAACACAGATTATCGCCACCGTGCTGTCTTATGACCGCACTGCGGGTCCCGATGTGGCCAGCCTCATCGGTGCCTCGGCGGCGTTGACAATTTCGGATATTCCCTTCGCCGGTCCCCTGGGTGCTGTCAGGCTCGGCCGTGTCGACGGTAAGGTTGTCATCAATCCCGGTGTTGACGAGATGGAGAACAGCGACATCGATATCCTGATGGCCGCGAGTCGCGACGCCATAGTGATGGTGGAGGGCGGAGCCAGCGAAGTGCCCGAAGACGAGATTCTCGAGGCCCTTTACGAGGGACATGAGGCCATACAGCCCATACTCGATGCCCAGGACAAGCTGGCTTCGGAGGCCGGGTGCGAAAAGCGCAGCTATACTCCGCCGGAGCGCGATGATGAACTCATCGAGAAGGTGCGTGAACTCGCGACCACGGGACTTGAGAAAGCTTATTCCGTAAAGGAAAAGCTTGAGCGTTACGCCGCGCTTGACGCCTTCAAGGCGGAGTTCATGGATCAGCTTCCCGAGGACCTGGCCGAGCGCGGTGGCGATGTCAGCTCTGCCCTGGGAGTCGTTAAGCAGGAAATGGTTCGGGGTGCGATCACCAAGGACCACAAGCGCCTCGATGGTCGCGGCCTGGCTGACGTACGCTCCATATCGGTAGAGACCGGGGTGCTTCCGCGCACCCATGGCAGCTCCCTGTTTACGCGTGGTGAAACGCAGGCCCTGGTCACGGCGACGCTTGGTACAGGTGCCGATGAACAGCGAATCGATTCGCTGGCCGGTGATCACTTCAAGCGTTTCATGATGCATTACAACTTTCCCCCTTACTGTGTTGGTGAAGCCAAGATGCTGCGCAGCGCCGGCCGCCGGGAAATTGGCCACGGTATGCTGGCCGAACGGGCCCTCATCCCGGTATTGCCCGATCCTGAGGATTTTCCGTACACCTTCCGTGTCGTGTCAGAGATCACAGAATCGAATGGTTCGTCGTCGATGGCCTCGGTCTGCGGCGGAGCCCTTGCCCTGATGGACTGCGGGGTGCCGATCAAGGCTCCTGTCGCGGGCATAGCGATGGGTCTTATTCGCGAAGACGGTGAGCACACTGTGCTTTCCGACATACTGGGTGACGAAGATCACCTGGGCGACATGGATTTCAAGGTCGCGGGTACGGAGAAGGGTATAACCGCGGTGCAGATGGACATCAAGATCGACGGTATCCCCCGGGACGTAATGCGCGACGCGCTCTACCAGGCTCGGGACGGTCGCCTGCACATCCTTGGCGAGATGGCCAAGGGGCTTGCAGCTCCTCGGGAAGAAGTCTCCGAATACGCGCCGCGAATCGAAACGATGAAAATCGATCCTGATAAGATCCGTAACGTCATCGGCGCCGGCGGCAAGGTGATACGCGGTATAGTGGAGCAGACCGGATGCAAGATAGACGTGCAGGATGACGGCACGGTGCTGGTAGCCTCGTCGGACAGGGACTCCCTGCTCAAGGCGATGGACATCATCGAAGGGCTGACAGCTTCGCCGAAGATCGGCCGCATCTACGACGGTACGGTACGCAAGATCATGGCGTTCGGCGCTTTCGTCGAAATACTGCCAGGCACCGATGGACTGGTTCACATCTCGCAACTTGCCGAAGAGCGAGTCGAAAACGTGACCGACGTTGTCAAGGAAGGCCAGCAGATCCGCGTCAAGGTGCTGGAGGTCGATCGGCAGGGTAAGATTCGCCTTAGCCTCAAGGAAGCCTTGGGGGATCAAGACGGGGAGGCCGAAGCCAGCGTTGGCGCCTGAAGTTCGCTCTACCCGGCTCGAGAACGGCCTGCGGGTCGTTAGCGAGTCGGTGCGCGATGTCCCTTCTGTGTCCCTCGGCGTTTGGCTCGAAACCGGTTCGCGCCACGAGGGCCAGTCGACCAACGGCTTATGTCATTTTCTCGAGCACTTGTTTTTCAAGGGCACCGAGAAGAGAACCCCGCGACAGATCGCCGAAGAGATCGAAGGTGTCGGTGGCACCATCGATGCCTTCACCGACAAGGAGCAGACCTGCTTTTTGACGCGCACTCTCGCGGAACATCTGGAACTATCGGTAGATGTCCTTGCCGACCTGTTGCTCAATTCTACTTTTCTCCCGGAGGATATCGAACTCGAACGGGAAGTGATCATACATGAAATCCAGGACGCGGAAGCGATACCCGAGGATTACATCTACGATTTCTATCTCCACTCGTGGTGGCCCGGCCATCCGCTGGGCTTACCGGTGGCGGGTACGGTTGCCAGTGTCGCGGCTATCAGCCGCGATGAAATACTTGCACAGGCACGAAAGGCTGTTCGTTCGGACCACATCGTAGTGTCGGCCGCGGGCGCGGTTGACCATGAGCAGCTGGTGGACTGGTGCCGCGAGAAATTTGCAGGGCTCGTTCCCGCCGTCACAGAAAGTGAAACCGACCGACCGGATTACAACCCGGGGGTGTTTGTCTGCGAGCGCGAGCTGGACCAGGCCCACCTGCTTCTCGGCTTGCCCGGCATATCGGTAACCGATCCTCGTTACGCCGCAGCCGAGGTGCTCGTATCTGCGCTGGGGGGAGGAATGAGCTCGCGGCTCTTCCAGTCAGTGAGGGAGGAGCGGGGTAAGGCTTACTCGGTGTACGCGTTTCTCTCGCCTTACCGCGACATAGGCTACACGGGCATCTACGCGGCCACTGGTGGAGGCGACGTCGAGGAAGTGCTGGACCTCGTTTTCAAGGAGCTCAAGGCGATCAAACAGCAAGGCCTGGACCCCGGCGAACTCGCCCGCACGCGCGAGCAGATCGCGGGGGCTTGCCTGCTGTCCCTGGAATCGATGGAGAGTCGGATGGGCCGAATTGCCCGTAACCAGCTCTATTTCGGCCGCGAGATTGCAGTAGAAGAGGTCGTGGCCGAAGTCCGCGCGGTGAGCAACCAACAAGTAATGGAGATTGCGCTCGATATACTCAGCACTGACCGGGCCGGGCTGGCCCTGGTGGGCGATGCCGGCGTGGGCACCGTCTCTTTGCCCCTGGCCTGAGTGCTACCCTGTATGGGGTTGAAAATTGCTATAACGCGGGTTGGAGACGTAAGTGTCGATCTGCCGCAACGCATGACCGAGGGCTCCGTGGGAATGGACCTTCGCGCGGCCCTCGAACTCGCGCTGGAGCTGGCGCCCGGCGAACGCGCAGCAATACCCTGTGGGTTTGCGATTGCCATACCCCGGGGATACGAGGGCCAAGTAAGGCCGAGAAGCGGTCTCGCTCTCAAGCAGGGATTATGCGTCCCTAACTCTCCGGGGACCATAGACCCGGATTACCGGGGCGAGGTGGCGGTTATCGTTGCCAACTTCGGCAACGAGACGGTCTGCATAGAGCCGGGACAGCGTGTTGCGCAGCTGGTGATTTGTCCGGTCGCGGTAGCGGATTTTGACGAGGTCGAAGAGCTCGAGCCCTCGGACAGGGGTTCTGGTGGTTTCGGCCATACCGGGAGCGCCTGACAGCACCGGGTCTGTTTACACTGGGAGCTAGTCGGCTGAACCGGCCTTACTGGAGATATGATACCTCGTTACACCAGGGATCGAATGGGGTCGACTTGGTCGGACCAGCATCGCTACGACCTCATGCTCGAAGTCGAGATCCGCGTTTGCGAGGCCCTCGCCAAGCGCTCGGTTATTCCGGCCGAAGCGGTCGACCGCATCCGCGCGAAAGCCAGTGTCGACGGCTCACGGGTGGCTGAAATCGAAGCCGAAGTGCATCACGACGTGATAGCCTTCGTCAGCGCCGCCGCCGAAAGCGTGGGTGAAGACGGCCGTTACCTGCACTACGGTATGACGTCCTCGGACGTTCTTGACACCGCTTTTGCCCTGCAGCTGGTCGAAGCCGCAGACCAGCTGCTCGAAGGCGTCTCAACCCTGATGGAGGCCCTACGCTCGAGGGCGAGGGAGCATCGAGACACCCCTACTGCTGGTCGTTCTCACGGTATACACGCGCAACCCACGACGTTCGGACTCAAGTTGGCGGGTTGGTACGCCGAGCTCCAACGAGACCGATTCCGGCTCCTCACCGCACGAGAGACCATAGCCAGCGGCAAATTATCGGGTGCCGTCGGTACTTACGGTGTAAATGGCCCGGACATCGAGGCCGAGGTTCTCGACGGACTTGGCCTGGAGGTCGAGCCGGTGGCGACACAGGTGGTTCCGCGGGACCGGCACGCTGAATTCTTCTGTACCCTTGCTGTATTGGCGGGTGGGTTGGAACGTTTTGCGACCGAAATCCGTCACCTGCAGAGAACCGAGGTGGGCGAAGTCCTCGAATCCTTCAGTAAGGGCCAGAAGGGCTCGTCTGCCATGCCCCACAAGCGCAACCCCATTCTGACCGAGAACATAAGCGGACTGGCGCGCCTGGTTCGTGCCAATTCACTGGCCGCACTTGAGAACATCGCCCTGTGGCACGAACGCGACATCTCGCATTCGTCGGTGGAGCGGGTGATAGCTCCCGACTCGACCATTGCTCTGGATTTCATGCTCGCGCGCATGACCTCGGTGGTTACCGGCATGGAGGTTCGGCCCGAAGCAATGGCCGCTAACCTGGAGCGTACCGGCGGCAGGATGTTCTCCGAGAAGATCCTCCTGGCACTGGTAGAAAACGGTATATCCCGCGATGAAGCCTACCGCTGGGTTCAGCGTTGCGCACTGGCGGAAGGCGACTTCCGCACCAACGCCCAAAAAGATACCGATATAAGCCGCGTACTCGACGCAAGCAGGTTCGAGAAGGCGTTTGATATACAGGCCGCCCTGGGCCATGCGCACGAAGTATTTGACCGCGTTATAGAGGAGGGAACATAACCATGGCAACAAGCGGAAAAATGATTGCGGAGGGTAAGGCCAAGCGCATTTACGAGACCGATGATCCGGAATTCCTGATGTTTTATTTCAAGGACGACGCGACCGCGTTCAACGCGCAGAAAAAAGGCAGCATCGAGTCCAAGGGAATACTCAATAACAGGATATCTCGCCGCTTCTTTGAACTACTGCGGGAGAATGGAGTCGACAATCACTTTGTTGACTGTCCGTCGGAGCGCGAAATGCTGGTACGCAAGGTCGAGATCATTCCGGTCGAGACCGTGGTGCGCAATATCATAACCGGCAGCCTGCAGAAACGCTGTGGGCGGCCGGAAGGCGAAACGCTACCGCGCCCCATAGTTGAGTATTTCTACAAGGACGATGACCTCGGCGATCCCATGATCAACGACGAGCACATCCTGATCTTCTCATGGGCCACGCGCGAGGAACTCGACGAAATACACCGGCAGGCCCTGGCCGTGAACGCAGTCCTGGAACCGTTCATGCGCGAGAGGGGGGTTCTGCTGGTTGACTTCAAGCTGGAGTTCGGACGGGACTCTTCGGGCAATGTGTTGCTCGCTGACGAGATCTGTCCTGATACCTGCCGTTTCTGGGATATCGAAACCCGCAAGAAGCTGGACAAGGACAGGTTCAGGCAGGACATGGGTGGAGTTGAAGACGCCTACCAGGAAATTGCACGGCGAGTTGCCGGCTGAAGGGGGAGAAATGGATTTCGTTGCCAGGGTGTACGTGACTCCCAAGAAAGCGATTCTGGACCCGCAGGGTAAAGCCGTGGCTTCGTCTCTGCAGGCCCTTGGCTATGACGGCGTCGATGATGTTCGCCTGGGCCGTTACATTGAGCTGCAATTGAGTGGCGTTGCTGGAAGCAAAGCTGCAGAAAATCGCGTTGACGAAATGTGCCGTCGCCTGTTGGCCAACGACGTGATCGAGGACTACCGCTTTGACATCGAGGAGAAGCTCGAGGAGCAGCGAGCCTGATCGTGACCTGGGGCGTAATAGTTTTTCCTGGTTCCAACGATGATCGGGATACCCGGCGCGTGCTCGCGGATGTGATGGGCGCCAAGGTGCGAATGCTCTGGCACAAGGACACCGACCTCAAGGGAGTGGACGCGATCGTTTTGCCGGGTGGATTTTCTTACGGCGACTACCTCAGGGCAGGAGCCATCGCCAGGATCTCGCCCGTGATGGAAGAAGTTTCTCGATTTGCGAACGCAGGCGGCCCGGTGCTCGGAATCTGCAACGGCTTCCAAGTGCTATGCGAAGCAGGACTGCTGCCCGGCGCCCTCATACGCAACAGCGGCCTGCGCTTCGTTTGCCGGGATGAGCCGATCGAGGTTGCGAACACCGCGACCGCGTTCACCGCTTCCTGCTCGGGCGGCGAGGTTTTGCGCATCCCGGTAAAACACGGCTGCGGTTGTTATGTGCTCGAGAAAAACAGGCTCGAAGAACTCGAAGGACGAGGCGGGGTTGCCTTTCGTTACGCGGACACGGCGCCAAACGGCTCGGTTAACAACATAGCGGGCGTCTGCAACGAGCGCGGTAACGTTGTTGGGCTGATGCCGCACCCTGAGCACGCCGTCGATCCTGCTCTTGGCTTGGTGGATGGGCGCGTCTTGTTTGAGTCGGCCGCGGACTGGGCCGTTAACGGTGTAGCCGCGTGATTCACGGCAGCGACAGGACCATAGATGAAGCCCTGGCTGCCGAACACGGCCTCAGCGCTGAAGAATACGCGGCCATACTAGAGCATCTCGGGCGCACGCCGACGATAGAAGAGTTGGGCGTATTTTCGGTGATGTGGTCCGAGCACTGCAGCTACAAGAGTTCGCGGGTGCATCTCAAGAGGTTTCCGGTCTCGGGTCCGGCGGTGCTGCAGGGGCCTGGTGAGAACGCTGGAGCCGTGGACATCGGCGGTGGGATGGCTGCTATCTTCAAGATCGAGAGTCACAACCACCCCTCTTACGTCGAGCCCTACCAGGGGGCGGCGACAGGCGTGGGCGGAATACTTCGGGACATTTTCACCATGGGCGCGAGACCTGTGGCTAACATGAATGCCCTGTTTTTCGGCGAGCCCGAAGACGAACGCACCTCCTACCTCCTTTCCGGCGTGGTCTCAGGCGTAGGCGACTACGGCAACAGTGTCGGTGTGCCAACCGTTGGCGGGCAGGTCAACTTCGACGCCGCTTATAACGGCAACATACTCGTCAACGCTTTTTCGCTGGGCATAGCCAGGGCCGACAACATCTTCAGCGCGGTAGCGAGCGGCGAAGGAAACCCGGTACTTTACGTGGGCTCGCGCACCGGTCGTGACGGTGTTCACGGCGCCAGCTTGCTCGCATCCTCCGAGTTCAAAGAAGAATCAGAGCAGATGAAGCCCACCGTGCAGGTAGGCGACCCCTTCGCAGAAAACCTCCTGATAGAGGCTTGCCTCGAAGTACTCAAGGGCGATGATGTGGTGGCTATACAAGACATGGGTGCCGCTGGCTTGACGAGTAGCTCGGCCGAGATGGCCGGTCGGGGCGGAGTGGGCATTTCTCTTGACCTCGACAAGGTTCCGCTACGCGATTCTTCGGTGAGTCCTTACGAAATACTGCTGTCGGAATCGCAGGAGCGAATGTTGCTCGTTGCCAGGCAGGGACGCCAAGGGGCCGTCGCCGAACTCTTTTCTCGCTGGGACCTCGAGTGCGTTGAAGTAGGAGTCGTCACCGGTGACGGAAGGTTGCGTGCGAGCTGGCGTGGCGAAGAGATACTCTCTATCCCCGTTGCTGCGCTTACCGACGACGCCCCCGCTTACCAGCGCCCAATCAAAGAACCAGCCACCCGGCCAGTCAGTAGTGGAGGGGTGCTCGGCGATGGTGAACTCTGCGAACCGGCTTCCGTGTTGTTGGAGATGTTGGCTTGTCCGGAACTTTGCAGCCGACGCTGGGTTTTTGAGCAATACGACTCCTGGGTAGGGGCCAATACCGTGATCCACCCGGGTGGCGATGCCGCCGTGATAAGGGTGGCCGAAACGGGTGCTGGACTGGCGATGACAGTGGATTGCAATCCTAACTACGTGGCAAGCGATCCATACCTGGGCGCCCAACACGCAATAGCCGAGGCGGTGCGAAATATATCAGTCACCGGCGCGACACCGCTCGCGGTGAGCGACTGCCTGAATTTCGGGAGCCCCGAAAAGCCCGAGGTGATGTGGCAGTTCAGCCAGGCGGTCGACGGGATGGCAGCAGCCTGTCGTCATTTCTGCACGCCGGTTATCTCGGGCAACGTGAGCTTTTATAACGATACTCGGGGCGAATCGATCCCGCCGACGCCGGTGATCGCAATGGTCGGCCTGATGGCCGATTCAACCACTGCGGTGGGCTGTGCGGCCATCGGCCAAGGCCGCAGGATTTATCTACTCGGTGGCGGTGTGGCAACTCTTGAAGGCAGCGTTTTCGAGCGCCTTTACGCCAATAACCCCGTGGGTGGGGTACCCGCACTCGATCTCGATGCCGAGAAGGATTGCTCGGCTTTGTGCGTGGACCTGGTCCAGCAGGGTCTCGTCACCGCAGCCCACGATCTGTCGGAGGGCGGCTTGGCTGTCGCCCTTGCCGAGATGGTTGTACAGGAGGGCTCATGCGGCATTGTCGCCCGGGTACCCGATCATGGCCGCCTGGACAGTTCCATGTTCGGCGAGAGCGCTACGCGAATCCTGGTTGTTGTTGAAGCTGGGGATACAGATGCCGTCGAAGCTGCGGCATCGGCCAGCGGCGTGCCCTGTCGATTGCTCGGCGAAACCGGCGGCGATCGTTTCCGCCTGGAGCGCGACGGTGAGACGGGTGAGCGGCTGCTCGATCTCGAATTGGCACAGCTACGGGCAGCCCGCGAGCAGACCCTACCGACGATCGCTGCAGGCCTGAAGGATTTTGAAGCGGCATGACGTCGAACAGCGCAGAGGCGGTGGCTTTGTGATTTACGACCGTCGCGAAGATCGCTTTAACGAAGAGTGCGGGGTCGTAGGGGTCTACGGCCGTCCGGAAGCCGCGAACCTTGCGTACCTGGGCCTGTATTCCTTGCAGCACAGGGGACAGGAGGGCGCCGGCATTGCCTCGAGCGACGGTAGCTCGCTGGTCCAACACAGGGGTCTTGGCCTGGTGGCCGATGTGTTTGACGAGGACGTCATACGGGCACTGGGCGGCGATATGGCCATTGGCCACAACCGCTATTCTACCAGTGGACAGACGATGCTGCGTAACACCCAGCCTTTCGTGGTGGAGTACGCCCTGGGCCCCCTGGCGGTTGCCCACAACGGTAATTTTGTTAATACCGAGCTGCTCAGGGCTAACCTCGAGGCTCACGGGTCTATTTTTCAGTCGACGGTGGATACCGAGGTCCTCATACACCTCATCGCCAGCTACAATCGTTCTACGCTGCTCGAGCGCACCATAGATGCGCTGAAGGTCGTTGAGGGCGCCTACTCGGTCTTGTTCATGTCTGACCGGGAAATGATTGCCGCCAGGGATCCAAACGGTTTCAGGCCCATGGTCATAGGCCGTTTCGAAGGCGGGGGCTACGTCGTGGCATCGGAAACCTGTGCCCTGGATCTCATGGAAGCCGAGTACGTCAGGGAGGTGGAACCGGGAGAGCTGATTCATTTCAGGGACGGCAGCATGAAAAGCATACGTCCCTTTGAAAAGCGTGAGCGCCACGCCTGCATTTTTGAGCATATTTACTTCGCTCGCCCTGACAGCATGGTTTTCGGCACCCACGTTTACGGCAACCGCAAGGAGTTCGGCAGGCAACTGGCGCGCGAAGCACCAGTGGAAGCGGACATAGTGATACCGGTACCCGACTCGGGTGTGCCGGCAGCCCTGGGTTACGCCGAGGAATCAGGCATTCCCTTCGAGATGGGCCTCATCCGCAACCACTACGTGGGCAGGACATTCATCGAGCCGCAGGATTCGATCCGGCACTTCGGTGTAAAGGTCAAGCTCAACCCTCAGCGCGAAATCCTGACGGGGAAACGGGTTGTCATCGTTGACGACTCGATTGTGCGTGGTACCACGAGTCGTAAGATCATCCGCACGATACGCGCCGCAGGCGCGCGCGAGGTGCACTTCAGGGTGAGCGCCCCGCCCACTACCGGGCCCTGCTATTACGGGGTGGACACACCTACCCACGGGGAGCTGGTGGCCAATAACCATACCCTGGAAGAAATCCGCCAGTACATACTCGCCGATTCGTTGGCTTACCTGAGCGAAGCAGGTATGTACTCTTTTCTTGGCGGCAAAGATCCTGGTTTCTGCGACGCGTGTTTTACGGGTCGCTATCCGCTGGGCGCAGCCGATACCGCCGCCGGTGGGCAAATGCACCTGTTCCAGTCCGGCGATAAGAAACGCGGTCCACGCCTGCGTGTCGTGAAAGAGTAAACGCTGCGATTCGCGCGGCCCTTTTCAGATTACCGTCGGCCGACGCCAGGTACTGTTGTCGAGGTCAGGACAGTCTACATTGTAGTGCAGGCCGCGGCTTTCTCTCCTTACCCTGGCACATTGAATCAGCAGGTCGGCTACCAGTGCGAGGTTGCGCAGCTCGAGCAGGTCCCCCGTTATCCTGAAATCCCAATAGTACTGCTGGATCTCGTCGCGCAGCATGCTGATGCGCTTGGCCGCTCGCTCGAGCCTCCTGTCACTGCGCTCGATGCCCACGTAGTTCCACATGAGCCGACGGATCTCGTCCCAGTTGTGCTTGATGACCACCAATTCGCCTTCGTCGCTGGCATCACCCGTCACCCAGCTCGGAAATACGGGCGGGGCGATGTCGTCTTCGCTCGTCATTTGCCTGGCGTGTTCAGCCGCACGGTGGGCAAAGACCAGTGCTTCGAGAAGGGAGTTAGAAGCGAGCCGGTTTGCTCCGTGCAGGCCCGTCATGGCTACCTCGCCGATCGCGTATAGCCGGTCGAGATTGGTCGCACCCACAGAGTCGGTAACCACGCCTCCACAGAGGTAGTGGGCGGCGGGAACCACGGGCACTCGCTCCGAAGGTACGTTTATGCCGAGTGAGCGGCACTTATCGAGTATTCGCGGAAAGCGCGTTCGCATGAAATCGTCGGCGAAACCCGTGAGGTCGAGGTGCACGTATTCCAAGCCTTCTTTTTTCATCTGGTGGTCAATAGCTCTCGCAACTATGTCCCGCGGCGCCAGTTCGGCGCGGTGATCGTAAGCCTCGAGGAAATAGTTCCCTGCCGGCGTACAAAGTTTTGCTCCTTCGCCGCGCAAGGCTTCGGTCACGAGAAATGACTTGGCGCTGGGGTGGTACAGGCAGGTTGGATGAAACTGCATGAACTCCAGGTTAGCAACGCGACAGCCTGCGCGCCTGGCCATCGCGAGGCCGTCTCCGCTGGCCACGTCGGGGTTGGATGTATAGAGGTAGACCTTACCGGTTCCGCCGCTCGCGAGTACGGTGCGGCTGGCGACAATCGTGCGTACTTCGCTGCCGTCGGCATCGAGTACGTAGGCTCCCCAGCAGGAGGCTGCACCTTTGGACAATCCGAATTTTTCGTCGACCAGCAGATCGACGGCGTGGTGGCCTTCGAAGACATCGATTGACGCGTGATCCCGTACCCTTAGCACCAACGCGCGTACAAGCTCGGCACCCGTTTGGTCGGCAGCGTGCAGTACACGCCGATGCCCATGCCCCCCCTCAAGGCCGAGAGCAAGCTCGCCAGAATCGCCCGCCATTGTCGAAAAACGTACTCCCAGCTCCAGGAGTTCCGCTATCCTCGCCGGACCCTCCGCCACGACATCACGAACTATATCTTCGGCGCACAGGCCCGCTCCTGCTGATATGGTGTCCGCAGCATGGCTTTCGAGGGAATCGTCGCTGTCCCATACCGTCGAGACACCCCCCTGGGCCATGGCCGTGTTGGAATCCAGCAGGGAGCGCTTGGTAACTAACGCAACCCTGCCATTATCCGCGACTTTGAGCGCAAAACTCAGTCCAGCGAGACCACTGCCGATAACAAGATAGTCGTAGCTTGTCAGATTCACGGGAAGGTATGATAGACATTGGAAGCGAAGGAACAAGCCGCGCACCGGGTACCCGCTCTGCTACGTGCTGCGGCGTGGTTATTTGAAACCATGGCTGTCCAGGAGATGGGACGATGACCGGTAATTGGCGGCAAAGATCCGACAGGGGAGCTTGGGTTCCCCACGCTCAAGTACCAAACGTGCTGAGCGTGGCGCGAATCTGCGCGGTTCCCTTGTTGGTGTGGTTGTTGGACCGCCCCTCGCAGGGCTACGCGCTGACGGCCTTCGGGCTTTATTTCATCGCGTCCATGACTGATATCCTCGACGGCTACCTGGCCCGTAAGTATGATCTGGAAAGCCCGCTCGGCAAGCTACTCGACCCCCTCGCCGACAAGTTACTCGTGGTTTCCGCCCTTCTGATGCTGGCCTTGATCAATAGGGAGCCAGGGATACCAGGCTGGTTCATGGTGATCGTAGTCGGCAGGGAAATAGCTGTGACCGGACTACGAAGTATCGCTGCCAGTGAGGGCCTGGTGCTCGGAGCCGAAGCCAGCGGCAAAATGAAAATGATCCTGCAGACGGTAGGCATCCACGCCCTCATACTCCACTACACCTATTTCGGGGTTAATTTTTATCTCCTGGGCATGGTGATGTTATCCATAGGTACGGTGGTCGGCCTGTGGTCGGCTGCTGGGTATCACTTGTCAGTATTCAGGCAGCTGGGTGGCCGACGTCTATTGGATTGAGGCGACAAAGCCGAGGCGCACTTGCAAAGTGCATCGGGCGTGGTCAACATATGGGTTCGCGTTTGACGCGGGTGTAGCTCAGCTGGCTAGAGCATCTGCTTGCCATGCAGAAGGTCGTGGGTTCGAATCCCATCACCCGCTCCATTGAATACGACGCTATTTCAGGTAGTTAAGCGCAGCTTCCCGCCGCCGTTGCTCATTGTTATCAGTGTCACTTTAGCACTGGACAATACTATTGATGGAGTAGTAGCATCATGGCAGGTAACGACGGCTGCCACGTCAGGGAGCTGCCGGTCACCGGGAGATAATGCGTGGAATCTACAGCTGAGAAAATACTCAACGTTGCAACCGAATTGTTTGCCCGGGTTGGTTACGATGGCGTAGGGATACGAGACGTTGCGCGCGAAGCAGAGGTTACTCCAGGTGCCATCAACTATTACTTTGGTCGCAAGGAAGTGCTCTTCCGGGAGTGTGTAAGCGAACTGGTAAGAAGATACGTCGGGGACGCGCAAGGCTATATCGACCGCGACGACCTTTGCGGTCTCTACTTGAATTTTCAGGCTTGGGCCACGCGAAATCCCCAGCTACTCCGGCTTTGGGTCAGCGCTGAAATTTCTGACAACGAAGATCGGCGCGAGTTTATTCACGACCACGTGGCTATGCCGATCTGGAAGATCCTCGCTAAAGAGATACCAGGCGATGCCCCGCCCGAGGACCGGATGATGTTGCTCACTTTTATTGGCAGCGTGCTGATGGCCGAAGTAGTGGACGACAATCTTCTGTGTAACATGATCGGGGGCGACGGCGTGAGAACCGATGAAGCCTGGAGCAGGATGAGGCTCGACATGCTGAGTCTCTGGGCCATGCGTGGGATAAACCAGAAAAGCACCGACATCGCTGTTTGATAGACCCCCGACCCGGCCCCACAGAAAGGACGTTCATTGGACCCCGGTCAGAGCGTGCACACAATAGGCAGATCGCAATCCCTGGCACTTGCAGAGGACGCCGTAGTTGGCGTCCCGGAACACTGACCGCCAGGCCGTCGGCTGATCAGCCACGGGGCGTTGTAGCGACGCTATGCAAGTGGCTGCAGCTGGTGCTTCAGCGCCGGGCCGGCGTTAAAAAAAGTTAATTAATCCACCTGGGGGGGATTGTTCCCCGCTGGGGGATAGGTCAGTTTTGGAGTCAACGCGGCCCCCCGTACGGGGCCACGGGGGTCATATGGTTCAGAAAAAGACTAGGTTTTCTTACTCGACGCTGCTCTTTGCTGGCCGCAACCTCGCGGTTGTCGTGATACTGTTCTGCGCTGCCGGGACAGCAAGTGCGCAAAAGGATGGGGATCTTCCATTCGATTGCGCTCCAGGTGACGGTTACGGGCGTACCGTCGTTTACGGTGGCGATTTCAACGGTGACGGTGTAGCCGATTTCGCCATAGGAGCGCCTTGCGCTTTCGTCAACGGTAAACTCGAGGCCGGCTACGTAGAAGTACGGTCGGGTGTTGACGGGCGCAGGTTGCTCAAGCGCAAAGGCAAGCAGGAGCGCCAGTTTTTTGGCAAGTCAGTGGCGTTTACTCACGACATCAATGGTGATGGCAAAGATGAGGTTGTGGTCGGTTCGCCGGGCTGGGACCGTCGCCCCTTGCCGGATCCCCTCACAGCTGAAGCGGTCCTACGACCCAACTACGGCGCCTTCCACGTATTTGAATCGCGGCGCGGTATAGCGTTGAGAGTTTTCGGCACTGCGCGGCAGGGCTACTTCGGCGAGACGGTGGCTGGTCTTGAAGACACCAACGGAGACGGAGTTGCTGACCTCGTTATCGGCGCTCCCGGTGAACGAAACACCGAGGGTAAGCGTTCGGGCGTGGTTTACGTGTATTCCGGGCAGCGCAGGAAAGCTTTAAGGAAAATAGAGGGCGAGCGGCTCGGCGATCGATTCGGACGTACTCTCGTTGCCGGCGGCGATCACGACGGCGACGGGGTAGCCGATTTTATCGCCGGGTCGCCAGTTCTGAGGGGTTTAGCCGGCGAGGAAAGCGGCGTACTCCGAGTGTACTCCGGCATTTCTCCCCAGGAGCTAATCCTCGATCTGCAGGGTGCCCGGCGTGACCACCTGGGTATATCTGCCGCGTCAGTTGGCGATGTAAACGGCGACGGGCTTGACGACATTGCTTACGGATCCGAACTTGCCGACGATGTTGCGGTTAAAAAAGCGGGGACGGCTTCTGTGGCCAGTGCTTCAAATGGTTCGAGAATCCTGGGTGTAGTAGGTAGCCAACCGCAGAAAAATGCGCGTTTCGGTAGCTCGATTGCCGGTACTGGCGATATCAATGGCGACGGAGTGCCCGATGTTGTAACGGGTGCACCGCTGGCCGACTCGGCCGACGGCTTCACCCGGTTAGCGGATGCGGGACGCTTTCTGCTTTTTTCCGGCAGTGATGGGTCGCCGCTCCTGGAAGTCGAAGGGTCGCGGCATTCGCTGCTGCTCGGCCAGGCAGTAAGCGGGGGCCCGGATCTTGATGGAGACGGGGTGAGTGAAATCCTGGTGGCGGCGCCCGGCGCTGCCCCCCGGCAACGCAGGGGCGCGGGCTCAGTTACTGCCTGGTCACCGGTCAGCGGAGAACCAGTCCAGGTGTTCAAAGGCCGCCGCGGTCTCGAAACACGGGTGATAACCGTTGGCGTGGAGCCGAGAGAGGGGCGCTCGGGTTTCGCGGTTTTCGGCTTTCTGCCTGACCGCCGGCAGCGAGGACTCCGTGCCAATATCTTTGCGGGAACCCGCCCCGGTGTGATGTCGATTGATCTCATAGATGACAAGCCGAAGGCGGCGCCAGGCACACTGAAAGTGGTGGTAGGCTCCGGTGCTGGAGCCAAGCATGGCCTCGTTGCGGTAATCGATTCGGCAAGGCGAAATTCAGTTACAGCGGTATTCGACGGTATGCAGGGCGTGGTGGGCCTCGTGGGCTCCAACGCTGCTGGTGGCCACTTCCAGGATGAAGACACCTTGCAGATAATCGCAGTGCAGGCCGGTTCCCGTAACGGGGACGTCGTGGCCCAGGTCTTCGAGAGGTTCCACGGCCCAGAAGGTACGTGGAACCCGATTCGCCGTTTCAGGGTGTTTTCCCGCCTGGAAGAAGTTCTCAATAATGTGAGGATAGACGCTGGGGGTGCGACTGCTGCTGCCGGCGAGCTGATTTCAAGCAGCGGAAAGCGCGATGAATTGTTAGTTGGTACGGAAAGTGGAGTCTCCGTTGTCAGGATATATTCAGGGACGGGGTCCCTACTGGAACAGTGGGTCGCCTACTCACCTAGCGACGGTCATCGAGGAGCCAGTGTAGCCATCGGTGATGTTAATGGCGACGGCAGTAACGACGTTGTTACAGTACCGCGTTACGGCGGTGCCCAGGTCAAGGCTTTTTCAGCAGATGGCGATCCGTTGATCATGCCCGGCCAGATTGAACCGGTGCGCTTCGAAGCTTTCGGACCGGATTTTACCGGCGGCGCGACCCTGGCATTGGCCGACATTGATGACGATGGCGTACTGGAGGTTCTCCTGACCCCTTTCCAGGTTAAGGGCGGCGCTGTGTCAGCCTACGAGTTCGACGGCAGCCTCGTCGAAGGTTGGGTCGACCTCAAGCCTTACACGACCGGCTACACTTCGGTCGGGGGCACCGACGCTTTCCAGAGACTCTAAGCGCAGCTGCCAACCAGAAAGGCCACCCACGGCTGTGTTCTATTGTCCGTTGTGGCCGCAAACCGGCGAGTCTATTCTGCGCCTATGAGCGAGCGCGAGCGGCGGCCTCTTGACGGTATCAAGGTCCTTGATTTCAGCCACGTCCTGGCTGGCCCATACTGCGGCCGTATACTCTGCGACCTCGGTGCCGAAGTCGTTAAGGTCGAAGCCCCGGCGGGAGACGTCTCGCGGAGGCTCGGAGCGCGAAGGGCGGGTATAAGCGGTTACTTCATGCAGCAGAACTGCGGCAAGCTGAATATCTCCATTGATCTCAAGACCGATGACGGGTGCTCCCTCGCTGAACGACTGGTGAAGACAGCCGACGTGCTCATTGAAAATTTCAGGCCAGGGGTGATGCAGCGGGCGGGTTTGGGCCCGGAGGCGTCCCTGGCTGTTAACCGCGGGCTGGTCTATTGCTCGATAAGCGGCTTCGGCCACCAGAGCAGTTTGCGCGACAGGCCTGCCTTTGCCGGCATTGCGCACGCCACGACCGGAACTTTGTATCGGCAAGGCAAGTTCCACAGCCATGACCCCGAAGACTCGGTGCTGGCGATCGGCGACACGGTCAGCGGCATGCATTCTGTTATAGCCATACTGGCGGCCCTTCGGCTTCGCGAAAGCAGCGGGGAGGGGCAGTTCATCGACATGGCCATGCACGACGCGCTGCTTTCCATACAGGAGTGCGCACACTCTTATCTATTTGGAGAAGACGGAACAGGAGACGACGTTTTCTGTTCCTGGATCTACCGCTGCGGGGATGAGTTCGTGGCCATGCCTTCTGATCCACGTGCTAACTGGGACCAACTCACGGTCGTTATGCAGCGACCGGAACTCCTGGCCGACAAACGTTACTTGACTCTCGGGCAGCGCAACGCCTGCCTTGATGAACTCGAAGCCCACGTGCAGGCCTGGGTTGCCGATGAGGGCAGCGCCGACGTCGTGGTTGATAAACTCTCAGCGGCGGGATTGCCGGGTGCTCGTGTACTGAGCCTGGCCGAGGCTCTCGATTCCGGGCAGGTGGCCGAACGCGCCATGGCGCCGGAAATGGACGACCGCAGTGGCTCGACTTGCCGGGTACTCAACACGCCGTATCGTTTTTCTAACGCGCGGGCCGGCGTAAGGGGGCGGCCAGCCTACAGGGGCGAGCACAACCGCGAGGTGCTTGAGCGCTGGCTCGCTGCGGAGTCCGACGAGGTAGATGCTTTGCTGGAGGCGGGGGTGCTGTCCGACCGCCTGCCGAGCGATTAGCCGCTCAGGCAGGCTTTATCGCGGTTCCCCTGTATACGGGCAGCACTGTCCAGTCTTCCCTGCCGCAGGGTTTGACCTGCAGCTCCTCGTAGCCGCTGTCACGAATCAGGTCTACCGAGTTGCGATTCAGGTTGCAGCCGCCCGCGATGCGGTTCCACAAGGGATTCAGCCTGTCCTGCATCTGTTGCGCTCTCGGGCCGCGGCTACGGGTATGTTCCACGTAAAGCAAGCGACCGCCGGGCTTAGTGACGCGACACATCTCCTCGAGCGCAGGCGCGGGCTCAGGTATCGTGCACAGAACCCAGGTGGCCACTACCGTGTCGAAGTAGTTGTCAGGCCAGGGCAGGTCTTCTGCACCCGCGTCTACCAGTTCGATCGGCAGGTCTACTTCCAGGGCGCGTTGCTGCGCTCGCTTGAGCATGAAGGGGTCCGGCTCTACGCCGTGGAGAATCTCGATGTCCCCGTAACGCGCAAAGTTCATGCCGGTGCCGACACCGATCTCGAGCACCTTGCCACTTGCTTCTCCCACCACCTTGCCGCGCAGGTGGCGCAGTGGAAACATCATGAGGTCGAGCCCAGCGGCAACCCACGGATGCCCTTTGCACGCAGTAGTCATGCAGCCAACCTATACCAGCCCGGTATTTAATTGTAGGTCAGCACGGCAGGGCGGCGACCCCGTAGGGGAATCGCCGCCCGCAGTACTGGAAGGCCAGTGCAATTGGGAAGTTTCAGGCTCCTTCGACCTTGGCCGATCGAGCGTAGAGCTGAAACACCAGGTGCCAGCCCACCAGGATGATGACCAGCAAGCCGACGACACCGGCCCCCGCGAAGGCGCCCGTGTGGGTGTTGATCATGGTCCAGAGCAACGGCACAGACATGTAGGTGTTGTGGCGCGACCGACCACCGGCAAGTGCGGGCAGCGCCGCGTCCGGGGCCTCGCCAGCCTTCACGGCCGCAATGATCTGTTGCTGGGCCGGCCAGATGCGGAACCATACGTTGAAAGCCATCGCCGTGCCGAACATCGAGCCGATGTGAATAGACATGCCTCGGTAACCGTAACCTGCCCATTCGGTCATCAGGTAAGCCACGACAGCGGTAAAAACGAAGCCCACTGAGTAGGCCACCCTGAGGTTGCCAGCGGCCGGGCTCTTGAACCAGGCGTCGTAAATAAATACGCCGAGAAGTGTAACCCCCAGCATTACCAGGTTGGCGGTGGTGAGCAGCTCGCCTTCACCGTCGAGCAAGGCGCCGCCGTGATAGAAAACCAGCAGTAACAAGAGGACACCGGTCACCCAGGTCCAGGCCGCTCCCCAACGAAACCAGAACAGCGCCCTCGGCATCAGCTCGGGCACCACGGTGCCGGCCGCACCCGCTTCTTTCATCTTCGCTGCGAAGGGGATGTTGACGAAGTTAAAAAACCAGAGCAGGCCGATCCAGAGAACGCCTGCGATCACGTGTATCCAACGAAAGAGCGGCTCAAGGTATTCCATCGTTTTCTCCTTTTGTATGGGCCCGTAAAAGGCCAACCCCGATTGTAGTTGCGCAGCGGGGGGGAATCCAGACCCGGAAGGTCGATAATGCGGCTAACAATCGCCTTGCCGGCTGGATAAGTCGGCTTATCAGCGGCCTGTCGAGATGATGTAAGAAAGGGAAAAGACGTTCTCGCTGGTGCCCTGGGCGTCACCGAAGTTGAAATACCAGCCTTCTTCGCCCGGGTACTCGCGCGAGGGCAAGGTGCAGTAAGTGGCGTGGTCCAACAGCATGTCGAACATGGTTACGGCGGGCAGGAACTGCTGCTCGTAATCGTACACAGCTGTTTTTGCGCCGGGAAACGGTCGACGGCCTATCTTCCACTGGTTGAACCAGGCCTTCCACAGCTGTTCTTCATGGTCGTACATCTCGGCATAGGGGATGACAAAACTCTGTTGGTCGAGATAGACGATGCGCCGGGAGTAGGCATAACCCGGAAGCCGCGAACGTCCTTCTATAATCCACAAGTCGCGCAGTTCCCAGGTATCGTCAAAAATAAAATCAGCGGTGCCGGTGGCCCTTCGCCCTGGAAAGTGTCGCGTGTGCATGGGCGCGAGCATTTTTTTTCGACCCAACAAACTCCAATCCATCCATGCAACGCTACCAGCCCAACCGGCGTAACTGTCCAGATCAGTGTCCTGGCCGAAGAGGGCTTCCGATCTTTGCGCGGTAGATAGCCTGCGTACTCGCTTGAGCAAAGGGTAGTACAGCCAACTGTCGTCTTGCCTCGCCGGATCGAGGTAGCGGTTGTAGCTCAGTCCCACACCCTTGAGGTCGAAAGGCTCTATTATTGGATGCAGGGACTCTCGGTAGCGAATACCATCGGGGGTGGGCCAGCCGGGCTTCGGCTCGTGGTAAAGGCGCCCGACGTGGTACAAACGTCTGAAGTGGCCGAGCACGAAATGTCGTTCCACCAGCATGCCGCGGTCGCTGCGTAAGCTGCCAGTGTCGCAGTCAAAATTACGGATGTCGAGGTCGTCCACCAGGATGCGGTTTTCGTAGTTGAACATCAGCTTGACCGCGAGGTCCGGGTCGTCGTCAGAAAGCGAAGGAAAGGGGAGACCCGCAACGTAGTTTTCAAGCGCCAATCCGTCGGCGGAAAGCTGCACCTGCGCAGAGTACTTTTCAGTAGCCGCGAGGCGGGCGGGCTCCAGTGGTATGAGACGGCTTTCCACCACCTCGATGGGAAGATCTCGGCCCAGGGCCCAGTTTGCCGACGGGGGCAACCAGCGGCCGTAGACCTTCGCATCTGCCGCAGAAAGAAGCTGGCCCGGCGCAGGCGGCTCGGCGTCAAGTATCGAGGGCGGTGTGCTCTTCTCCCCCTGATTGGCCCTCAACTCCGCGGTAGCCGGGCTGCTCAAAAGCGACGAGAAAGCCAGGGCTGAAACCGTGGCAAACAGTTTCAGACTGAAGTCGGGCGGGCTATACTTATCGACTGACAAAGGACTTTCCTCGGCCATGATAACAGACCGCCAAAAACAACTTAAAGCCCTGCTTGAACAGAGGATCCTGGTGCTCGACGGCGCCACCGGCACAAGCCTGCAGGAAATAGAGCTCACGGCCGAAGACTTCGGTGGGCCGGCGCTCGAGGGCTGTAACGAGAACCTGGTAGTCACGCGCCCCGACGTCGTAGAGGCTGTCCACCGCGGCTTTCTCGAGGCTGGAGCCGATATCATCGAAACCAATACTTTCGGCTCAAGCTCGGTTGTACTCGAGGAGTACGAGCTCGCCGACCGCGCCCGCGAATTGAGCCGCCTGGGTTCCGAAATTGCCCGCAAGGCAGCCGACCAGGCGTCCACCAGCGGACAAACGCGCTTCGTCGCGGGTTCGATGGGGCCCACCACCCGGGCCCTGTCTGTCACCGGGGGCATAAGCTGGGAAGAACTCGCCGCATCTTACCAGGAACAAGCCGCCGGCCTGCTCGAGGGCGGATCGGATTTCCTGCTTGTCGAAACCTGCCAGGACACCCTCAACATCAAGGCAGCACTGGAAGGCATAGACCGGGCAGAAAAAGAACTGGGCGTCGAAGCGCTGGTGGCCGTGCAGGGCACCGTTGAAACCATGGGTACTCTCCTGGCCGGCCAGGACGTTGAAGCCTTGTACGTTTCGTTGGAGCACAGGGAGCTTTTATGGATGGGGCTCAACTGCGCGACCGGCCCTGATTTCATGACCGACCACCTGCGAACTCTGGCCGATATCTCGCGCTTTCCGGTTGCGTGTATTCCCAACGCCGGGCTTCCCGACGAGGAGGGCAACTACAACGAAGACCCCGAGCGCCTCGCAGGCAAGTTGCGGCAGTTTGCAGAGCAGGGCTGGCTCAATGTTGTGGGTGGGTGCTGTGGCACCGTGCCCGAACACGTGCGCGCAATTGCAGAGGCTGTTAAGGACTGCAGCCCGCGTAAAGCGGCTCCTCGACTACGCAGCGTCGTGTCGGGTATCGAGGCCTGCGAAATAAGCGATGAGAAGCGACCAGTGCTCGTTGGCGAGCGAACCAACGTGCTGGGTAGCCGCCGTTTCAAGCGGCTGATAGCAGAGCGCAAGTTTGAAGAAGCAGCCGAAGTCGGCCGCGGGCAGGTGCGACGCGGAGCCGCGATCATGGACGTCTGCCTGCAGGACCCTGACGGAGACGAGTTGAATGATCTTCCGGTGTTCCTTGAGCTCCTGGTCAAGAAGATCAAGGTTCCCATCATGGTCGACACCACCGACGTGGAGGTGCTCGAAGCGGTTCTCCCGGTTCTCCAGGGAAAGTGCGTCATAAACTCGATCAACCTCGAAGACGGAGAAGAAAAGTTTGAGCAGGTCGTGCCCCTTCTGCGCCGCTTCGGCGGTGCCGCGGTGGTGGGTTGTATAGACGAGGACCCCGAACAGGCCCAGGCTGTTACCCGTGAGCGCAAGCTCGAGGTGGCCCGGAACTCCAGTGTACTGCTCACCGAAAAATACGGGCTCCCGATCGAGGACATATTTATTGATCCCCTGGTGTTTCCGGTAGGAACCGGCGACCGCAACTACGTGGGCTCGGGCATAGAAACCATCGAAGGCATACGCCTGATCAAGCGCGATCTGCCTGGATGCAAGACCATACTGGGCATTTCCAATGTCTCCTTCGGCCTGCCCACCGCCGGTCGCGAGGTGCTCAACAGCGTGTTTCTACACCACTGCGTAGAGGCGGGCCTTGATATGGCCATAGTCAGCACCGAGTCACTGGCTCCTTACAGCCGCATACCTCACGAAGAACGACGACTGTGCGACGATCTCCTCGAAGACCGGGGAGATGATCCGATCGCGGCTTTTGCCGCTCACTTCAAGGACGTACAGCCGGTCGTTTCCGAGGACGAACGGGCGGCCCTGTCTGCCGAAGAACGCATCAGCTTGTGCGTTCTCGAGGGCAGCAAGCAGGGGCTTGAAGAATCACTTGAAGAATTCCGGCAGGGCAAGGAAGCCCTCGATGTCATAAACGGCCCCCTGATGGCCGGCATGGACGAGGTCGGCAAACGTTTTTCTGCAAACGAAATGATCGTCGCCGAGGTCCTGCAGTCCGCCGAGGCCATGAAGGCCGGTGTCGGCTACCTCGAACAGTTCATGGACAAGAACACTACCGCGAGCCGGGGTCGCATTCTCCTTGCAACGGTAAAGGGCGACGTACACGACATCGGTAAAAACCTGGTAGACATTATTCTCTCCAACAACGGTTTCGAGATCATCAACCTGGGTATTCGAGTTCCGCCCGAGGACCTTCTCGCGGCCTGCCGGGAACACTCACCCGACCTGATCGGCTTGTCGGGGCTGTTGGTCAAAAGCGCCAGGCAGATGGTCACCACAGCCACCGATCTCGCGGCAGCTGGCGTAGATGTCCCCTTGCTCGTAGGCGGCGCGGCATTGTCCAATCGCTTTACTCGACTCAAGATCGCACCGGAATACCCGGGGCCGGTCGTATACGCCCGCGATGCCATGCTTGGACTCGAACTGGCCGGACGGCTTCGTAACGAAGACGAACTGCCCAGCCTGGTTTCCGAGTTGGAAGCGGAGAGGCAGCAGCTCGAAGAATCAGAGCAACGTAGTGCTGCGCGTCGACGCAGCGAAGGCGACCGCGAATATGCGCCGCCGAAACTGGCCCCTCCAGGGGAACTTCCGCGAGCGCCGGACTACCGGCTGCACGTTGAACGCGACCGCGATCCAGCCGAGTTATTTGACTGGATAAACCCGGCTATGCTGTACGGTCGGCACCTGGGTTTCAAGGGCAATTTTGCAAACGCCCTTGCCGCTGGAGATGCAAAAGCGATCGAGCTGCGCAGCGAAGTAGAAAAAGTGCAGGACTGGACCTGTTCACTTGAGGATGTCGCTGCGTCTGCCGTGTATCGCTTCTTCTCGGCCCGCGGCGATGGCGAGAGCCTCGTAGTATATCCTTCGGGGCCACAATCGGAGAGCTCGACTTTCGTTTTCGGCAGGCAGCAGCGCGACGGGGGATTGTGCTTGTCTGACTACGTTTCGCCCTGCGGGGACGACAACATCGCGATGTTCGTCACCAGTTTCGGTCCTGGTGTGCGCGGGCATGCCGATAAACTGATCAAGGATGGCGAATTTCTCAAGGCTCATATTTTTCAGGCACTGGCACTGGAGACAGCAGAGGCTTACGCGGAGTTTCTTCACTCCCGCTTGAGAGCCGCCTGGGGTTTTGCCGACCCCGCTGAACTCAGCCGAGCCGACCTGTTCAAGGCCCGTTACCACGGCAAGCGATATTCCTTTGGTTACCCGGCCTGTCCTCGACTCGAAGACCAATCCCTTCTTTTCGAGTTTCTTGAGGTCTCTGCAAGCCTGGGAGTGGAACTCACCGAGGGTTTTATGATGGAACCCGAATCGTCGGTAAGCGCGGTGGTATTTCACCACCCCGAGGCGAGTTACTTCAGCCTGAACGAGGCAGATTCCGAGTTGCTGGACCGAAACCTGGGGGAGCCTCCTCCCGGCGCTTGAAAATAATTCCCGCTACCACGCCTGCCAACAGGCCGCCGAGGTGCGCGGTGTTGTCGCGGCCCGGACCGAAACCTATCGCCATGCCGTAAATAGCGGCCATAGCGCCGATTACCTGCCAGGATGGCCTTGAGCCTGAGCTGCGCCGCCCGGGCAAGGACAGGCCCGCCAGTGCCCCGAGAATACCAGCCACGCCCCCCGAGGCACCTGCCTTGACCGCCATGGACGGGGTCAGAATATGGCTCGCAACGTTGCCCGCAATACCCGCAACCATGAAAGTGAGAAGGAAAGGCCAGGCTCTCATCTCACGGGCCAGGTGGGGTCCGAGTATCCACAGCATGACCATGTTCGACATGATGTGGCCAAGGTCGAAGTGTAGAAAAACGGCGCTGAGCAACCGCCAGTACTCGCCCGCTTCGACCAGGCTCCATGTTATGGCACCCATTTGGATCATGCGCGCTTTTCCCACCGGGTCGAGGCCACCGTGGGTGAAGAAAAACGCGGCCAGGCAGGCAGCGGTGATGGCAATTACTACGCCGAGTTGTTCAGGGCGTGAATCCGACACCGTTTCGGCTCCCTCCGGATCGTCGGACTGCAGTATTTCGGGGTATTCTTCGGCCAGCAGCTCGTTGGCCCGCTCGAGCTGCTCGGCCGGGACGAGCACGGTGAACGAATTCTTTGAACGGGCTTGCAGCCGGGAAGCGAGACCCATTGAAGCAAAAAGTAACGCCAGTGCGTCGGCTTCCGCTTTCGGGAGGCCGCTTCGTACGGCAACCGAAGCCATGGTTTCGCCGCTGGACGAGGAGCCTGCCTTGCTCATGGGGTAAGACTGCCACAAGCTGCCCTTCGGGGATACAGGCCGGGTGGCGGATTGCAGAGCCCAGCCCGTATCGAAGGTGAACCAAGGCGTGGACAACAAGCAAGCGACCGAGGGGACAGGCTCCAGCGATACCGAGATCTTCATGACCGCGGTAGCGGGGCTCTGCATGGTTTTCGTTTTCGGTGGGATCATCTTCGAGGGATTAAAAGCCGGCGGCGATACGTCGGGCTACGTTACCTTGCTGGCCCTCATTGCACCCGTTGAATCGGTGCGGCCACTGTACTTTGCCTTCGTAATGCTGCCCGCCCTCGTGGCCTTTCTCGCCGTCGGCGTACCCGTGCTGGTGAGGATCCTGCTCAGAATCAGGCAGGCCCAAGCCGGTGACCGGGCATTTCTTTTTGCGTTGGCGCTCTGTTGCCTCTTGCTCTACGTCGACGGAGCGGCCGGTAACGCGTCACTTCTGGGCCAGCTGTTGGCGCTTGGCATTGGCCTGCGTGGGGGTTCAAGAACGATAAAGCGGCTTGCTACAAAACTAGCGGGAGGCCTGTGCCTGCTGACGGCCTCCAGCCTGGCACTTTTGATTTGGATGGGAGCCAGGGTTCAAGCCGGGGCCCCCCCGGGGGTAGCGGTGCTTCCGACGCTGGTCATGCTCACTTGTTTTCTATTGCTGTTGAGCATGGTCTCGGCGGCACTGGCCCAGCGGGGGCGGCTGGCAAGCCTGGCAGCCATCCTGCTGTGGTGTGCGGCCCTGGGATGGTATCCACTGGCCGTGACCGGCACGGAACTACTGGCAGCGGCAGTTGATATGCAGGCGGCGGCCGGGCTCGTCGTGATCTTTGTACTGCTGGCCGACGGGGCCCTGCTCGTTGTTGCAAGGCGTTCCATGGGCCAGGCCTGACCTCCCGGCTGCAGGCGGACGAGCGCTTCCCTTTGACGTCTCCGTCGTTCATTTTACGGCGGTGTCCGAGCAGGTACTCAAAAACAGTGAAGCCCTCTACGACCGGGCTCGTCGGGTTATTCCGGGTGGGCTCTATGGCCACCAGGCCCGCGGCCTGCTCACCCGCGGCAGTCACCCGGTTTTTCTTGAGTCTGCGTCGGGCTGCCGTCTCAAGGACGTAGACGGTAACGAGTACATCGATTTTCTCTGCGCCTATGGGCCGATGGTCGTCGGGTACGGAAACGAGGCTGTAGAGCGAGCAGCGGCCTTGCAGAGAGAGGCCTGCGACACCATGAACGTGCCTGCGCCCGCGATGGTGGAACTCGCCGAGAAACTCGTCGGGCTGACTCCCGGCGCCGACTGGGCGCTTTTTGCCAAGAACGGCTCAGACGTTACGACCTGGTCGCTGGCCGTCGCGCGCGCGGCAACCGGGCGTGACAAAGTGGCCATGGTGGCGGGCACCTACCACGGGGTGCACGGCTGGTGCAACCAACTCGAAAAGGGTTTTCCGGGCAGCGAACGCTCGGCTGTCGTCAACTTTGATTGGAACGACCTCGATTCGCTCGATCGTTGCCTGGCGGTAGAGGGTGGGTTGGCCGCGGTCATGGTAACACCGTTTCGTCACGAGGCATTCAGTGATTCGCAGCTACCCACCGACGGCTTTCTCGAGGGCGTCCGGCAGCGCTGCAGCAAACACGGGGCCGTGATGATAGTGGACGACGTTCGCGCCGGTTTCCGCCTTCACCTGGGTGGCTCAAGCCAGTTGTGGGGTGTGACGCCCGACCTGTTGCTCTACTCCAAGGCGCTGGCCAACGGCTACCCCCTGTCGGCCATGCTGGGTACCGACAGCCTGCGCTCGGCCGCCCGTGAAGTCTTCTACACCGGTACTTTCGGCACGCAGGCTGTACCCCTGGCAGCCGCCCTGGCTACACTGGAACTCCTCGAGGCCGCGGACGGCCCATCGGTCATGCGAGGGCGAGGAGAGAGCCTTTGCTCGGGCTTGCGGGAGCAGGCGCAGGCGGCTGGTTTCGGGGTAACTATCAGCGGCCCGGCCGCCATACCTTTCATGACTTTTAACGACGACAGCGAATTCGACCTGTCGCGGCGCTTCGCGGGACTGTGCGCCGACGGGGGTGTCTTTATTCACCCACTTCATAACTGGTTCCTGTCTACGGCCCACCGCGCCGAGGATGTTGAACAGGCACTTTCCATAACAGCGGAAGCCTTCTCCAGGCTCGCGCAGGAAAGGGGAGGGTGAGCACCATTACCCTGCTCCACCGGGGGCGTAAAAGCGGCGAGCTCTACGAGGTGCAGGTCTGGGCAGCTACACTCGATGGAACGCTGTACGTTGCCAGTCTCGATGATTCGCGCAACTGGGTTCGCAACCTTCGGGCCGCGGGATCGGTCGGGTTGTTGGAGGCCGAGCAGGAGCGCGCTTATACCGTGACCGAAGTGAATGACGACGCGTTGTTATTAAGATTCAGAAGACAGACGCGCAGGGATCATCCCTTCGCGGCCAGGCTGTTGCCGTTATTCAACCGCGGATCTCGATCCGTTTTATTCAAACTCACCTAGAGCAGGGAGAGCGACTGTGCCGATACCTGAGAAACATTTTTTCGTATGTACCAACCGTCGCCCCCCGGGCGTAGAAGTTCCATCCTGTGGAGTCCAGGATGGTTTCGAAATACTTGCCGCCCTGCGCGAAGAACGGGACCGGCGCGGCCTGGCGGCCAGCGTTTTTATCACCGCCACCGGCTGCCTCGGACCCTGTCCTGCCAACGGGGGTACCGTCGTCGTCTACCCCGATGGCTCCTGGTACACCGGCCTCAGCACCACTGATGTTGCCGAAATAGGAGAACAGCACATGGCTGGTGGCAAGCCGGTGTCGCGGCTCCTCGATAAAGAGTTTTCCCGCGTCGAGTAGCTGTCGGCCGTAGGCCGGCAGCTCAGCTGACGAGTTCGGCCACCATGTCTCCGGCTTCTGACGTGCTGCAGCCCATCGCGCCGGCCGACATGGATTTCAAGCGCTTTGAAAGCACCTCGGTGATGGCCTTTTCCACGCGCACCGAGGCGTCTTTCTCGCCGAGGTGACTGAGCATCATCTGGCAGGCCGAGATCGCCGCCATGGGATTGATCACTCCCTGGCCGGTGTACTTGGGCGCCGAGCCCCCGATGGGCTCGAACATGGAAACGCCTTCGGGGTTGATGTTGCCTCCGGCAGCAATACCCATCCCCCCCTGGATCATGGCACCGAGGTCAGTGATGATGTCGCCGAACATGTTGTCGGTCACTATGACGTCAAACCATTCCGGGTTCTTGACCATCCACATACAGGTAGCGTCCACGTGGGCGTAGTCCCGCTTGATGTCGGGGAACTCGTTCTCGCCCAACTCGTTGAAAACCCGCTCCCACAGATCAAACGCATAAGTCAGCACGTTGGTCTTCCCGCAAAGCGTCAAGGTGTTGTTCTTGCCACGGTCCCGGGTCGCCTCAAAAGCGTATCGCAGGCATCGCTCGACACCCTTGCGGGTGTTGATGGATTCCTGCACGGCGACTTCGTCTGGAGTACCTTTTTTCAAAATACCACCCGCACCCGCGTAAAGTCCCTCTGTGTTTTCGCGCACGACCAGGAAGTTTATGTCTTCCGGCCCCTTGTCCTTCAAGGGTGTTTCCACGCCGGGGTAAAGTTTTACCGGGCGGAGGTTTATATACTGGTCCAGCTCAAAGCGCAGGCGCAGAAGTATACCTTTTTCCAGTATTCCTGGTTTGACTTGGGGGTGGCCAATCGCGCCGAGTAATATCGCATCCAGGCCACGGAACTCCTCGACGACGGAGTCCGGAAGGATCTCGCCGGTTGACAGGTACCGCTCTCCCCCGATGTCGTAGTTTGTGGTTTCGTATTGAAATTCGCACCCTTGTGCCGCCGCCTGCAGCACCTTGAGCGCTTCCGCCGTAACCTCGGGCCCGGTACCATCTCCTGGAATAACACCGATCTTGTACAATGGTCGTCCTCCATTGGTCGCTCTTGAAGAGCGATAATCCCGAACTATTGCAGCAACGTGGGTCCTGAACAAGCTAGAATGGTTTCAGCGTAGTACAGGTGGCTAAAAGCGCGAAACGGGGTTGAGAACCTGTTGGGGCGCTGCAATACTTTATGAGTAGCGTACCGAGCCACGCTAAACGTTTCAGGCGGCGTGCCCAAGTGGTTAAGGGAGAGGTCTGCAAAACCTCCATTCAGCGGTTCGAATCCGCTCGCCGCCTCCATCCTTATTCTGATGAGCCGCAGTGGCGGCTTGGTTTCTGCAGTGACGGGCAGGACTCAAGCTCGGGCAACGACCGCGTCGTCGCTCCAGACCGGCCTGTATTCGGGAGCAACTTCTACTCCGAGCCGTTGACGAACTTCAGTCAGTGGCCGCGCGAGCAGGGCCTCCCAGTCCTGGGCCGGTAGCAGGCCGGCCTCTAGGCCACTGCGGCGACCGCGCCGCACGACCGCCGGTACCCAGAAGTGTCTCATCTGAAGACTTTTCAAAGTAGCAAGAAAAACTATAAGGCGAATGCCCCGGTTTCGCGTCTGTGCCCATGTGAAGGCCAGCAGCGCGTCCTCGCCGACGAGATCGCAGCCGTAGCCGGTGACCACGTGCCACAGATCGTGCATGTCGCGCAGCCGTGTACTAAGTGTTTCGGCCCGTGGGTCGATAAACTCGATTACCTGCGCTTTTTGCTTGCTGGCTTCTGGGAGGCCGTTGGCCGAAAGCTGTTCGGTGTTTACGAAGTCAAGGTAGGCTCGCCCCAGGCTGCCTTCTGGCAGGCCCGCAAGCATTCGTTTGTCGCGTAGGACCTCGAGCAGGGCCTCCGGGTGGCGGGTTATGACTCGGCGACCCACCTCGTCCGCTTCCACCCGCCGAAACAGCCGCTCGAAGCCGGAGCCCGAAAGGGCGCTGATGATGATAAACACCTGGCCGGTGTCGTCCGGGTCAGCGAAGAGTTTCCTGATGGCTCTCCACGCCACCAATGGCTTGAGTTTCACGTCGTTTGTTATGCGCTGTCTGGCCACCGGGAGCTCCAACAGCTATTGTCATTTGCTGTGGTCGGTGAGTCAACGCTGGCTGGCAAAACAGGCACCCCAGGCCGGGATGGCGGAACTGGTAGACGCAGGGGACTTAAAATCCCCTGGGCGTAAGCCCGTCCGGGTTCAACTCCCGGTCCCGGCACCATTATTTCAATGACTGACTGGACTTCCCCCGGTTCTGTGGACAGAAGGATGGTATGCCCCGGGTTTCCCGGAGTCCGATTATTGGAATTTGGTGCTGCTCTCCATAGGAGGGCACCATGGGCAGACGGGGATATACATCGGAGTTTCGGCGTCCCGTACTCGAGTTGATCGGTACCGGGCGACCAGTGCGAGAGGTCGCCGGCGATCTCGGGATCAGCGAGCAGACGATCTACACGTGGAGGCGCCAGGATCGGATCGACCGGGGGTTGGAGCCGGGCCTGGCCTCGACCGAGCGTGCAGAATTGGTCGCCGCCCGAAAGCGTGTGCGCGAGTTGGAGACCGAGCTGGCAGTGCACCGACGCGCAGCCGAGTTGCTCAAGGAGAAGGCCCGCCCAAAAGCAGGTACGCGGCAGCAGCCATACTCGGAGGCATTGTCAGGCGATCCGGCAGCTGATGGCTACGTGCTGCTGGTGGATCAGAAGGGCCCACGTATTGTAGCCGACAACATTGCACTCACCAACGAACTTCGAATTGATCCGACCGGGCAGTACCTCTACCTTGCTGAGTCGATGGCGAGCCGTATCCTGCGATTTCCGATTCTGGAAGATGGAGGCCTCGGTGAGAGAGAGATTGCCGGCCCGGATGTGTTCGGCCCGGCTGACTGGCCAGACGGTATCGCATTCGATGCCGAAGGTAACCTCTGGATTACATTTTTTACCACCAATGAATTGAAGATATTAACGCCCGGGGGTGACGTACATACGGTTTTCAGTGACCGGCAGACTGAGGCCGTTGAACTCGTGGCCAGGGAATTCGCTGCGAGAGACATGTCCATCCCGGACGTGTTTGCCTGTGCCGGTCCACGCGTCGGACTGTGCGCCAGCGTAAATTTTGGTGGCCCGGACCTGCGAGATGTCTACATCGGTTCGCTGGCCATGGACCGGGTACTCACGTTTCGCTCACCCGTTCCCGGTCATCCCATGCCGCATTGGAATCGGTATATTAATATGGAGAAAACCCCGGTGGCGTAACCGTAGATCAGCAATTCGACGACAAAGCGTGCCAAGTGATCTTCAGGAAGCCAGTCCTGCATAGAGGGAGGAAACAAATAGTCTGTTTCTCTATCAGCGGTTATGAAATTTCCCATCACCTTATTCCTGTCTCTCCAGCTAGCCGTGATTATCTCACTTTGATCCAGTTAGGTTAAGTCCGACAGGCTGCTAGTAGCGATAGTGGGCAGGCTTGTATGGCCCTTCCACCGGGATTCCCAGGTATTCGGCCTGCTCCGGAGTGAGCTCGGTGAGTTGCACGCCGAGTTGGCCGAGATGAAGGCGGGCGACTTCCTCGTCGAGGGTCTTGGGCAGCATGTAAACATTGTTCTCGTAGTTGCCAGCGTTCTCGTGCAGCTCGATCTGGGCCAGCACCTGGTTGGTGAAGGAAGCACTCATCACGAACGAAGGGTGGCCCGTGGCGCAACCCAGGTTCAGCAACCGGCCCTCGGCCAGGATCATTACGCTGTGGCCGTCGGGAAAGATCCACTCGTCGTATTGGGGCTTGATGGTAACGTTCTTGATACCCGGTATCTTTTTCAGCCCGGCCATATCGATCTCGTTGTCAAAGTGGCCGATGTTGCCCACGATCGCCTTGTCCTTCATGCGCGCCATGTGGTCGGCGGTAATGATGTTGAAGTTGCCCGTGGTGGTGACGAATATATCCGCTTGCCCTACCACGTTCTCGAGGGTGTTGACTTCGTATCCTTCCATCGCGGCCTGGAGTGCGCAGATAGGATCAATCTCGGTGACGATTACCCGGCAGCCCTGGCCCCGCAGGCTCTGGGCGCTACCCTTGCCCACTTCTCCGTATCCGCAGACCAAGGCCACCTTGCCGCCGAGCATCACGTCCGAGGCTCGCATCAGCCCGTCGGGCAGGCTGTGGCGACAGCCGTAGACGTTGTCGAATTTACTCTTGGTGACCGAGTCGTTGACGTTGATGGCGGGAAAGAGCAGTTCGCCCTTCTCGGCCATCTGGTAGAGGCGGTGCACACCGGTGGTGGTTTCCTCGGACACGCCGCGCAGGCCTTCGGCGATGTTCGTCCAGGTGCCCGGGTGGGCGGCGAGGGTGCGGCTGAGCAGTCCGAGGATCACTCCGTATTCCTCCGAGTCGGTTTCGGGGTTAAAGGCGGGCACCTTCCCGCTCTTTTCGAATTCGGCAGCCTTGTGAACCAGCAGGGTGGCGTCGCCTCCGTCGTCGACGATGAGGTCGGGACCACCGCCATCGGGCCACATAAGGGCAGCCTCGGTGCAGTCCCAGTATTCTTCGAGGCTCTCGCCCTTCCACGCATACACGGGTATGCCCCTGGGCGCGTCCACGCTGCCATCCGGGCCCACCACCACAGCGGCGGCGGCATGGTCCTGGGTGGAGAAGATGTTGCAGCTCACCCAGCGCACGTCGGCCCCGAGATCCACCAGGGTCTCGATCAGCACCGCGGTCTGAATGGTCATGTGGAGGCTACCCATGATCCTGGCGTTGGCGAGGGGCTTCTTGCCCGCGTAGCGTTCGCGCAGGGCCATCAACCCCGGCATTTCGTGCTCGGCCAGGCGAATTTCCTTGCGGCCGAATTCGGCCTCGTTAATGTCGGCTATTTTGAAAGGCTGTTCGGTCAATTTGATCATGAGTTCCCCTCGCGTGGTGTTGCGCCCCAGGTCGGCCGGGTCTGGGCCGCGGTTGAAACGCGGCATTGAGATATGTTGAGCTGCGTTTCGTCGAAGAAATACGCCCAGACGCGGGTTCAAAGCGGGCTGGACCCGAACTGAACCTTTGCATACGGACGCAGTCTTCCGGGATCTCGGCTGCGTGTCAAGGCGAATACCCTGCTTTGACGGGCGTTTCGGACCCGTGCCTCTCTGGACCTCAAGTTACTCAGCCCGGTCTCAACACCCAACAAAGCCGTAGAGGGTAACCGAGTCGAAACGCCGTTGCGCAGGTAAAAGGTCGACAGGGCAGGGGGATAGATCCCTCGATCTCAAGTTCGGCGACATCGATCTCGTCTCCGACCGGGACGAAGCTGCTCTCTAGAAAACTGCTACCGAGTTTGTTTGCAACCAGCTCATGGGTTCCCCCTTTCGTGTAGAGCCCGCTGTGAGTTCACGCCCGGTCTTCGAGCCTGTAGTCTCCATCATCGTCAACAACAGCCCTCCATCCCGGATAGACGACAATGGTCGTGAAATCAGCTTCGATTATGGCCGGTCCTTCAATGGCGTGCCCGGGCAACAAGTCTGTATCACTATATATCGCTGTCTCCGCGAAACCTTCGCCGAGGTTGGCCCGCCTGCTCTCGCGAACAGGAGCTGGACCCTCAGCTGGCTGAGCCTTGCTGCCGAACTCAAGCCCCGGAACATCGGTGGAGGTCTGCAGCCTCACACCCGTGATTTCTGGAGTCTCTCGTTCCCTGTGGTGACCGTATTCTTTCTCGTGGACAGCGTGAAACGCCTCGCAGCTCCTTCGGGGTAACTCAGCGTCTACGAAAGCCGCGCCGCTGTTGCCCCTCTCTTCGTGTACGACTACCGAGAGACTCCAGTTTTGGCCGGGATAGCGGAGGTTGAGAAGATACCTGCTCTGCACCTGTCCCGGTGCAAAACCTGCAGCTGCAAAATAAGCAAAGGACTTGTCCAGCAACTCCCGCCACAAGCCGCTGAGTCTGGCCAGGTCAATATCGGGCAACGGGCTGAGCAGTGCGCGCTCTTCGTCAATGGCCGGACGGGCGACCAGTGCTCCAAGGGCCGAAAAAGCCGGCGAGAAGCGGGGAATGAGCACGCGTTTGATTCCAAGGGCACGGGCTTGCACGCCGGCAAAGACCGGGCCGTTGCCGCCGTAAGCGAGCATCGTGAGCTCACGGGGATCCACGCCCCGGCCCGCGGTGGCCCGGCGGACAGCCTGGGTCATCGTAGCGTTAACAAGGCGCCAGCAGTCGTGGGCCGCTTGCTCGACGTCGAGGCCAAGGGGGCCAGCCACGTGGGCTCGCATGGCTTCTTCGACGCCCTCGCGACTGAGCTGAAAGCCACCCCCCGCGAAGGTAGCAGTCTCGGACAACAGGCCCAGCAGGAGATTGGCATCGGTGACCGTGGGCTCTCTTCCTCCACGGCCATAGCACACCGGGCCGGGGTCGGACCCTGCGCTACCCGGGCCAACGCTAAGCGAGCCGCTTCGTGCACTGCACAACGACCCGCCACCGGCTCCCAGGGTTTCGACTTTCACCATGGGAGTGGCCACAAGGTAGCGATGGTGCCAGTTCCAACCGGCCTCGGCTGGCGCGGTGCCAGCCCGCACCAGTGCCACGTCGTAACTGGTCCCGCCCATGTCGACACAGAGCAGATCGGGCTCGTCTTTTCTTGCGGCGATGGCGGCGGCGCCGACCACTCCACCCGCAGGCCCGGAAGCTAATACACGTACCGGGCTACCGCGAAGGTAGTCCCTGGTCATCACTCCGCCACTGGACTGCATCACCAGGAGGTCGTTCTGGTAGCCGCCCGCACGCAATTGTTGCTCAAGTCGATCGAGATAGCCGCTCACCCGTGGCCCTATGTAAGCGTTTACCACCGTGGTGCTCGTTCGCTCGAATTCCGGTGCTCTCGGCAGGACCTGGTGAGACAGTGATTGTTCGGCTCCCGGCATCTCTTCTGAAATGATCTCGGAAAGTCTGAGCTCGTGAGCGGGGTTTACAAACGAAAACAGCAGGCTCACTGCCACCGACTCAACACCCTGGGATGCCAGGCGTTTTACGGCGAGTCGGGCGGTACTTTCATCCAGCTCCTGGTAGACCGAGCCGTCGAACAGCACCCGCTCATCGATTACCAGTCTTCGACGCCTTGGTACCAGGGGTATGGGTGGGGGAAGGCGGACATCCCAGATGTCTTCTTTGAAGCCTCTCCTCAGCTCGATCTCGTCTCGAAAACCGCTGGTCGTAAGCAGGCCGGTGAGGGCACCGCTGCCTTCGATGAGCGTGTTGTCGCCAACCGTAGTGCCATGAACTACCGCGTCGAGACGGCCCAGCAGTGAAGCCGTGTCGAGATCGAGGCGCCGGGCGAGTTTTTCCAGGCCGTTGATAACCGCATTAGAGCGGTCGCCTGGCGTACTGAGCACCTTGTCGAGAATCAGTCCCCGGTCAGTCTGCAGGGCGAAATCGGTAAAGGTCCCGCCAATGTCGATTCCAACGCGCCAGCCCATCAGTTCGAAGATTCAGGTTCGGGATCTGTAGACCGTTCGGCAGTGAGAAGTTGGCGAAGGTCGTTGGTGGCGGGCAAGTCGATTTCGAGGTCCCCCTGCTCCAGCGTTCCGGTCAGCACGACACCGTACCGGGAGCGCGCTCCTTCCGGGCTCACGTACTCGTCGAGAATGTCTTCTAAAACGGCGGCGGGGTCGCGTAGAAGCGGGTTCTCAAATCCACCGCCACCGCCATACTGGTACGCTATCACCGCGCCCGCAGGCAACTGGGCGCGAAGCGAATTTTCTACCTCGTACTCCTCGGGTGTGCCCACGCAGAAACGGTTGCCGTAGGGGCTGCCGGGGTCTCCACCCCTGAGGCCGTTGAGCGGATGCTTCTGCGAAACCATCCAGGCAATCGCCATGGTTGGTTCAAGAACTTTCTTGCTGTTGAGCGTGCCAGGTTGCCCGCGCCAGCGCCCGGCACCGCCCGTGTCAGTAGTCATTTCACGCGACAGGTTGATAACCGGGAAACGGCTCTCTGCGTCTTCGGCTTGCGCGAGCACGAGATTGCCAAGACCGCTGCACATCGACCCCCATCCGTCGACACCCTGGGTTGCCGACGCGTCGGAAGCCCTGACGTCAACGCCCTGGTCCATCCACATGTTGCCGTGTTCGTCGACACCAACCACGGCGTTGGGCATGCCGAGCTTGTACACCTGCGGAGAGGAGCGTTCCGGAAGAATCTCGGACAGGGCCACGCAGATAGCTTCGGCGATCTCGCAGGCCGGGTGAAAAGCTCCCAGCGCTGCTGGCTTGTTGGGCGGAGGCTGCAGGATGGTGCCGTATGGAATGACCAGGTCGACCGCGTTGAACAAGCCCTCGTTCTTGGCGATGGTCGGGTCAACCATCGATGCCAACTGGGCCATGGCATAACCTCGGCTGTTGGAGAAAGTATTCCATACGTTGGAGAGCTCTGGCCTGTCGTCGCTGCCCGTCATGTCGACGGTCAATTGGTCGCCGGCAACAGTACAATTAACGTGAACGTGCACGTCCGGGTTGCCCGCCGTGTCCTGGTCAATGAAGACATCGGCTTCGTAGGACCCATCGGGCCAGCTCTCCACTTCGGTCCTGAAACGTCGCTCGGTCTCGTCGATGTTGTAGTTGATCGCTGCCTTGATGCGGTCGTCGCCTTCGCGGTCAACCAACTCGCCCAGCAGGCTGGCACCGAGTTGCGCCGCGGCGATCATCGCCGAAATGTCGCCCTCGAAAGAGGGGAGGCGGTTGTTGCGCACCAACATGTCCACTGCGTCACCGCGCTTGCGGCCGCGGTGAACCAGCTTGAGGCGGGGAATGGCCATGCCTTCCTGGAAAATATCGACAGCGTCGGGCGAAAAACCACCGGGGTCCTTGCCCCCGGTGTCGCCCTGGTGGGCTTGCAGTGCAGCGATGAGCAACACCTTGCCGTCACGGTCGAATACCGGCGCGTAAACCGTGTAATCGGGTAGGTGGCCTCCGCCGTAGTCGGGGTCGTTGCCGACGAAGACGTCCCCCGCTCCCCAGTCATCTGCTTCGTGGTTCTCGAGTCCCCACCTCACAGCCATCGGTGAAATGAAGAGTAGCTGGGGAATGCCCACCGAAAGCCCGGCGAGCCTACCGTTTCCGTCCATGATGCTACCGTTGCGCTCGTTGGACTGGTTGATGATAGCCGAGGAAGCCGATCGCCCCAGCAGCGTCGCGGTCTCAAAGCATACTGTTTCGAAGGCGCCGCGTATTATGTCCGCGCTTACTGCGTCTATCTGGCCCGCGCCATCCAGGGCTGCCCGCCTGGCAGCCAACCTGAAGTTTAGCTCTTCGCTCAATTTGATCGCCTGGCTGCAGAACCGTGAACTCGTGAAAGGGATTATAATCTTGGCGACAATCCTGCAAGAGCCCCCGTGACCGTCTGAACTGCAACAGGCGGAATGTAACAGATTGACGAAGTGTGTCCAATTTGTTAGATTCAGCACGTGGACGGGAAACCAGGCTTCTTGAAGGAGAATCCCGCGGCGCCGGGAAATCGCTTGCTGCCGACCGAGGGCCAGCTGCGGACCGGCCCCTTCGCGCGCGGGACCGTACGCGAGGCTACACGGGAACGTATTCTTGAGGGCGCCATGAAAGCAGTGTCCAGCCACGGACTCTCCAAGCTAGAAATGACCGATGTCAGCGCCAGCGCCGGGGTTTCCCGGGGCACGCTGTACCGATACTTCTCGAACCGGGAGGAGTTGCTTCACAGCCTCACTATTCGCGAAGCCCAGGACTTCTGGAAGCGCTGCGTGGAGGCGCTGGAGGCCTGCGAGAGGGATGACGAGCGCCTGAAGTTGCTGATGCTTCACGCCACCCGCTACGTCAGTGACCACGCCGCCCTGCAACGCTTACTTGAGACCGACCCGGCCTTTGTCCTTTGCTCGCTCAGGCAGAGTTTTACCTCGGTGCGCGACGAGCTGGGGAGACTGCTCGCGCCGGCCCTGGAGAACAGCGGGCCGGTAAAAGCAGGCGTTGTTTCGGTGGACCAGCTGGTGGATTGGCTGACACGCATTCTCGTCACCACTTACCTCTTTCCGATCGAAGACAGCGCTGCCATGGAGAGCGCCATGGAGTCCATGCACGGCCTGCTGGTCGGGCTGAGAGGATCTGATGAAGCGTGACTTTCCTTTTCCGCTGCCGAACGGTTGGTTCCAGGTAGCGTGGTCGGACGAACTTGCTCGCGGTGAGCTCAAGCGACTGAAGTACTTCGGGAAAGAACTCGTGCTTTACCGTGGCGAAAACGGCAACGCGCACGCGCTTGACGCCTACTGCCCCCATCTCGGTGCCGACCTTGGTTGCGGGGGCAGGGTCGTGGGCAACAACCTCCGCTGCCCATTCCACCACTGGGAATTCGACGGTGACGGAGCATGTGTCGAGATACCTTACGCGAACAGGATTCCACCGAAAGCGTCGCTGAAATCCTGGCTGGTAGTAGAGAAAAACGGCATGATATACGCCCACTACCACCAGCAGGGAGAGGCTCCCGTCTTTGACGTACCCGACCTGCCCGAGTTTGGTGATGAGCAGTGGACCCCGTTTATCAAGCGGGACTTCATCGTCCGTAGCCGCAACCAGGAGCTGGCCGAGAACACCTGCGACCCGGCTCACTTCAAGTACGTGCACGGCACCGCCGGGCTGCCTACCGCCGAAGCCGATTTCGATGGCCCACTGCTCAAGGTCAAGCTGGACTACCCCATAGAAACCCGGAGCGGTGAGAAGCACGGTGAGGTTTCGATCTGCAGCTGGGGCTACGGCATAGGCATCACGCGCTTCACCGGCATAGTAGAAACTACCGTGTTCGTCGGCGGCACCCCGGTGGACGACGAATACGTCCACAATCGCATGTCTTTCACCCTCAAGAAACTGGACAGCGACGAAGCGACGAAGGCTGTGGGTGAAGCTTTTGTCAACGAGATCTCGCGGCAGTTCACCGAGGACATCCCGATCTGGGAAAACAAGATTTACCTTGACCGTCCACTACTCTGCGACGGCGACGGCCCGATAGCCGTCATGCGCAGGTGGGGGCAGCAATTCTATTCGCCGTCGCCCGGGAGCTCCACGTGAGCAATGAAGACCGATGTTCTTCCCGCGGGCGTGATTCCAACAGGTACCCTTTTCCGGCTTATCCCAACGGCTGGTTTCGCGTCGCCTATTCGGACGAACTTCGTGCGGGACAGGTCCTATCGCTGGAGCTGTTCGGCACGCGGCTGGTGGCCTTCAGGACCGTGCAAGGAACCCCGTTCGTGCTGGACGCTTATTGCCCGCACATGGGAGCCGACATGGGGGTGGGCGGTCGCGTAGACGGTGAGGCCCTGCGCTGTCCTTTCCACGACTGGCTGTGGAGTGGCGACGGCCGTTGCCTGGAGGTCCCTTACGCCAGTCGTATCCCGGCCAGGGCCATGACCAGGGCCTTCGAGGTTGTCGAGAAAAACGGCATACTCATGGCCTGGTGGCACTCTGAAGGCGAAGCGCCGCAGTGGCAGGTGCCCGACGTGGACGCGTTCTCCTCGTCCGGATGGCGCGAGCCCGTAGTAAAACACTGGAAAGTAAACGCCCGCTGGCTGGACATGAACGAAAACTGCGTTGACCAGGCCCACTTTCGCTACATACACGGCACCCTGGCTATTCCCGCCACCCAGGCCTCTCATGACGGTCACGTCTTCAGGGCGGAGTCTCACATTCGCCAGAAAGCCCCGGGGGGAGAAGCCGAGGGCTGCCTGGTCACCGTCGACCACGGACCCGGATTCCAGGTCGTCACCCTCGCCGGGCTTATCGATACAGTGCTCTTGAACACCGCCACCCCCATGGACGAGGAAACCACCGACGTCAGCTTCATGTACACGGTGAAAACCGAGGGGCACCCGCGTAAGGAAAAACTGGCCGCCGCGGTCGTCGATGACCTCGTAACCCAGTTCCACAACGACCTGCCCATATGGGAAAACAAGTCATACTGGAGCCGGCCTATGCTCTGCGACGGTGATGGCCCCATAGGCGAATACCGGGACTGGATGAAGCAATTCTTTACAGAAGCGCCGGGAAAGGAAAAAACGCCATGAAAGATTACAAGGTCATTGACTGTGACCAGCACGTCATCGAACCGCCCGAGCTCTGGGAAGAGTGGCTGCCGAAGGAATTCGCGGACCGGGCGCCGCGCCTGGTCAAGGACGAGGACGGCGGGGACGCGTGGTTGCTCGGCGAGCACAAGGAGGCGATCGGCTTGGTAGCGGCCAAGGGTGTTTCGCCCAAGGATCTCAAGTGGACCGGCACCCGCTACGCCGATTTGCACCCTGGCATATTTCGCTCGGCCGAACGGCTCGAACTGATGGACGAGGACGGCATTGACGCGGCGGTTTTCTTTCCCCCCCAACGCACGATGATCTACTTCATGACGCTGAAAGACGCCGAATTCCATCTAGCGGGCATGCGCGCGTATAATGATTTTATAAGCGACTGGGTATCGGTAGACCGGAGCAGGCTCGGGGCTATCTGGCAGATGCCGGCAACGGGTGCCGACGACGCGGCAGCCGAGCTACGCCGGGCTGCCGCTGCCGGGGCCGTGGGTGTGGGGCTGGCTTCCTGGCCCAGTGGTGAAATGGTTCTCTCTGCTGCCGACGATCCGTTCTGGGCTGTCGCCGACGAACTGAAGATGCCGGTGCACGTCCACATCGGCCTCACGCCGGCGAGGCAACCGGTAAAGCGCGTTGCCGCACGCAAAGGTGGGGCCGCGCAGCTCGTCCTGTTGGCAGGCACGATGTCACGTATGCCCTTGATAATCGCCGAGATGATATTCAACGAAGTATTCGACCGTTTCCCGGGCCTGGTCATGGTCGGTGGGGAAGTCGGAGCGGGCTGGGTTCCTTACCTTCTCAGTGAAATGGATGACCGTTACCGGCGTAACCGTTACTGGTGCGATGTAAACCTGGAACTGGAGCCGAGCGAATACTTCCAGCGTAACTGGAAGGTGGGTTTCCTGAGGGATCCCTACGGCGTGCGCAACTGTCGCGACGTTGGTGTTGAAAACATGATGTGGTGCAGTGACTTCCCCCACCACATCAACGACTGGCCCAACTCCGGCCAACTTATAGCTGAAATGAGCAAAGGCGTAGACGCGGATGACGCCAGGAAGTTATTCTGCGAAAATGCAGGTCGGCTCTACGGCTTTACCACCTAGGCTCGATAGCAGAAGGATATACAGAAAAATGGCTGGAAATGATTTCGATCCTGGCGAGCTGAGTCTTTTCGACCCGCGTTTCATAAGCGACCCCCACCCGGTGTACCGAAAGGTTCGCGCGCAATGCCCGGTGGCGGTCGACCCCTTTGCAGGCAACCCCATGCTGACGCGACACGAAGACATCGCCGATGCCCTGCGCACGCCCGGTGTCTACTCCTCGGGTATGGACGCCACTGCGCTGGGCAACCAGCGCCCGCTGATCCCGCTGCAGGTCGACCCCCCGTTGCACACCGAATACCGTAAGCTGCTCGACCCCCGTTTTTCGCGGGCGCGCGTGCGCGAACTCGAAGGAGACGTCCGTCAGCTCGCCGGCCGCTTGGTCAATGACTTTGTTGAAAACGGACGTTGCGAATTCAACAGCGAATTCGCGATCCCGTTTCCCTGCTCCGTGTTCCTCGGCCTCATGGGGCTGCCCTTGGAAGATCTCGACACCTTCCTGGCGCTGAAAAACGGTATTATCAGGCCGCCGGCTACGGACCAGCAAGACGCCGAGGCAGCGCGTGAAAGAGCAGCCAGGAAGATAGACGATTACTTCACCCGCGCGCTGGCCAGGAAGAAAAAGAACCCCGGCGAAGATCTCATGAGTTGGTTCCTTGGCGCTGAGATCGAGGGACGCAAGCTCACCCACGACGAGGTACTCGGGATTTGTTTTCTTTTCCTGCTGGGCGGCCTCGACACTGTCACGGCAACCCTGGGTTGCTCGGTTGAGTGGTTGGCGCGTAACCCGGTGGATCGCGCAAGGTTGGTCGCCGACCCGTCGCTGCTACCCGGGGCTGTTGACGAGTTGTTGCGTTTTCACACGCCGGTGGTCGGCGTAGCCAGGGTCCTGCGGCGGGGGGTTACCCTGGGCGGTCACGAGTACGAAGCGGGACAACCCATCACCCTGTTGCTGGGCTCAGCTAACACAGACAGCGACGCCTTCAAGGAAGGCGACAGCGTAAAATTTGACCGGGAGCCCAATCCCCACCTGGCCTTCGGTGCCGGACCCCACCGTTGCCTGGGCTCCCACCTGGCTCGAATGGAATTAAAAATAGCTCTCGAAGAACTGCACAAGCGTATTCCCTCCTACGCTATAGCCGACGGCGAGAAGGTTCGCTTCGGCTTGGCCATTCGCGAAGTAGAATGCCTCCCGTTGGTGTTTCCTCCCGGAATCCGAACCCAGGCCGATGCGTCCTAGTGCGGCTGTTGCTGGACCAAACCCGTTGCGTGGGGCACGGCCGCTGCTACGAACTCGCGTCCGGCCTGTTCGGCGAAGACGATCGCGGGCACTGCGTGTTGCTGGCGAGCGAGGCCGACTGCGATGACGAGGGGGCCAGGAAAGCGATCGCCAATTGCCCCGAGGGCGCTATATCCATGGCCCAGGATGGTCACGCTGAAGCAGACACCTGGGACCTCTTCTGCGATCGCCTCAAGGAAGCCGGAAAGGTCATCAGCGAGGCTCGCGCGCCCGGCGACGAGCTGACAAGGGCCGAAGGATATCGATACTTGTCCCGACTGACCCGGCTCGCGCTTGAAAAACACCTTGAGCACGCCGATCCGGCAGCGCCGACTTTCTACAGTCTCAGCCACGAAACGGCCAAGATCGGCTGCGATAACCCGGATAGTTTTTACCAGAATGCCGTACTCGATGGGCAATTCGAATACCGAGTCAGCGGCACGCGCGGCACGGCCGCCTACCTGGGCATAGGCGCTTATTATGGCAACTACGGCAGCGACGCGCCGTCCGGCTGCAGCGGCTATCTCGAAGGAGCGCAACTGGAATTGGATGAGCAGGGCGGTTTCGAGCTTTTACTGGGTGGCGAGAAGAAGCCTGGCAACTGGATCGCCTTGCGCCCGGACAGCTCAATGCTCATCGTCAGGCAGGTGTTCCTGGATCGGGTCAACGAGGCCGCGGGCAATCTGGCCATTGAGCGAACCGGCGGCAATTCACCGCGCATGCTGGACATAACCGCGTTGGAAGATGGATTGGATGCCGCCGCGGCTTTTGTTAAAGGCACCGCGGTGATGTTTGCCGAGTGGGCCGAGGAGTTCGAACGCTGCCCCGGGGAGCTCATCGCCATGGACAGTGCCCGTACCGCGGGTGCCCACGGGGATCCAAACATTTCGTTTTACATGGGCGCGTGGCAACTGGAAGAGGGCGAAGCGCTGCTGGTCGAGCTAGTCGCACCGCCTTGCCTGTACTGGAACTTCCAGTTGAACAATCACTGGATGGAGTCGCTCGATTACCGTTGGCAGCGCATCCACGTCAACTCGCATGATGCAGTAGAAGACTCGGACGGGGTAGTCCGGATCGTGATCAGCCCGAGCGACCCCGGTTTGCCTAACTACCTGCACACCAGCGGCCACGGTCACGGAACCATGGGTTTAAGGTGCATCAAGGGGCGAGCTCCGTTCTCGATCCAGACGAAACGCTGCCGTATTTCCGAGCTCGGGGGTGTTTAAAAAACCCCTGACTTTACAGATGCTTATGGCCTTACTGGCGACTGACTACCTGACTTGTTAGTGCTGGCCACAGCCCGGGAGTTTTCAGTTCTCCTGCGAAAAACCCGTCCGTCCCTCACCGGGAGGCGCGAGGTCGAGAAGCCCGGCCAAAAGATTAGTGCAGGTATTATTCAGCTCGAAAGCGTAGCCAGCGGCTTCATCCATCAGCTCGTAGCGCACCAGTTGTTGAGAAATCCGCATCATGATCACCGAAAATCGAAAACCCGCAAACACCTCCCAGTAGTGGAGGTCTCCCAGTTCTCTGCCCGCGCAGCGCTGGTAGTATTCAAGCGATTCTTCGTAGGAGCAGAAACCCTCGAGCCGCGGGGTAGAGATGCCCTCGCTGTGATGACGGTCCAGGAAGATACCCCAGGCCACGTCCTGCTCCGCGGTGCCGATGCAGGCCATCTCCCAGTCGAGTACGGCGGCGGGGCGACAATCGTCATCGAAAATAACGTTGCCGATACGGGCATCTCCCCAGGACACAACGGGGTGATCAACCGCTGGGGCGTTCTTTCGTAACCACTCACGGGCCACCTCCACTACTGGTTGCTCTCGGCCGCGCGAGGCCCAGTGAAAAAAATCATCGTAGTTGTCCAGCTGTGCCTGCAACACGTCCGATGAGCCAGCACCCGCGAGAAAATCGAAGCCCATGTTTTTCCAATCGAGACTGTGCACCCCGGCCATGCACTCAAAGCCCCCCAGCCATACCTGGTTGCGTTCTTTCGGCGAGAGTTCATGCAACCAGCCTTCGCTGTGGTAGGGCGGGTTATCACCAGGGACACGGCCTTTTACGTGTCGCATCACGTAAAACGGAGCGCCGAACACCGACTGGTCGTCGTTTTCGGTCCACAAGACCGACGGCACCGGCACCGGGCTATCGGCGAGCTTTTGCATACACAAATATTGCAGCGAGAGGTCGTAGTCCGGAAACACAGTGAAGCCTTGTGGCTGAATGCGTACAACGCAGCTTTCACTCTGCCTGCCATCGTCCCAGGTGACATCGCAGAGCAGCGTGTCGTTCGAGAAGCCAGAAGAAGCGGGCGAAACGAGTTCACTCACTAACAGTTTTTGGGGGCGATCCAGCTTGCGATCCAGCCAGCCATAAAATTGCGCCCGGTCTCGGTCGAGATCTCGCTGCCACATGGTCGGCATCGCGGTAGCTTCCTCAGCGGTCCCAGGCGATGTTTTGACCCCACGAGGAGCCAAGCATCGCCGCCGGCGTGTTCTTGTTTATGTGGCCGATAAGGCCGCCGTAGATTCCGTATCCCACGAGTTCCTGCAAGCGCGGATCAAAGTCGCGCACCCTCTCCCGGGGAATGCCCAGTTGTTGGTTTTCCTGCTGCCGTATGTAGCCGGCACAATAGTTCATGGCGACCCCCAACCTGGCCCCATCGCTGGCGTTACGTCCACCACCGTGCCACATGGAACCGTTCCACAGCAACACGTCACCCCGCTTCATTTCCGCGGCAACGGTTTCAAGCGGGACGCCGTACTCCGGAACGTCCTCGCGCAGGTGAGAGCCCGGTATGATACGAGTGGCCCCGTTCAGCTCGGTAAACTCGGTCAGTGCCCACATGGTGTTACAGACCAGGGCCGGGTGGGGACGCGCAATAGGAATGAGCTGGTCATCGGCGTGCAGGGGTTGGGCTAATTCACCGGGTAGTATTTTGATCGACGACAAGGACGACACCAGGCAGCCGCTGTCGAGGACGCCTTCAACGACAGGCAACACGGCTGGGTGTACTGGTATTTTCTCAAAAACCGGGTCAAGGGCCAGCAAGTTGTAGATTCTCAGCGTGTTGACACCTTCGAAATCGTTACCGGCGGGCTCGACAGATAATTCCTTCTCGAGGCGGCTGACGGCGGCTTCAATTTCGTCTATCAACCCTGGATCAACCGAGTCTTCAACAACGGTGTAACCCTGCTTTTCTACCCTCGCGAGGTGCGCAGCTATTTCGGTTTCGCTCAACTGGCCACTGCCTGTTCGCGAGAATAGGAGGAGATAGCCTCTTCCCACTCGGCCGGTAGGAAGAACATGGGACCGGGCCCGCTCTTGTAAACCACGCTACCGTCCAATCCGACCAGCGCCAGGCGTTCGGGAATCGCGTTCCACGCGTTCGATACGGCATTGTCCATGCCATCAACGAGGGCTGGCGGCTCAAGCGCGGTTTGTAACATGCACGCCTGGCCAGCGTCTATCCTCTGGTCGATGCTCGTGGGTTGGGTAAAAACTACACCGTCTGCAAGGTTCTCGTCCACCTGCCAGCCATCGCTCGGGTGAATTTCCTTGATGTAAACAACGTAAAAATCGACCTGGTCTTTCCAGCGACGGTAGATCTCGTTAACGGCACCAGCCTGGTACCGGAAGGGCGGTCAAGTGTAGCTGCCAAAAACGAGAGCGACCGGCCGTTTGCCGAAATGATCTGAGAGGGTGACCGCCGGACCGTCCTTGTCGTTGAGCCGAGCGAGAGTGAAGTCAGTCGCAGCCTGTCCGGCCTGCAGCGATCCCGGCTCGGCCGCCATGGATTCGGTCAGGTGCTGGGCCGACAGGGGATTCTCCATCGCCGCGGCCAAGCGCCCCCAGCCTTCTTCGCCCAGCTCTGCATCTACGGCCTTGAAATTGAGTCCCTGCTGTTCTGCCAGGGCCTGGACCAGTTCCCGAATTTTTGCTGTTTCCATGGGGCCTAATCTGAGACAGGGGTCGGCCTCTTGCAAGCAGAATCCCTGGCGGTGGCGCCGGCGCGTCAGGCTGTTTCAGCCTGGGCGCTGATGCCCGCTACAGTCAGACCTGCCTGCTCGAGCAAGCGGCGGTCAGCGCCGGTGTCGGGATTACCGGTGGTCAGCAGTTTCTCGCCAAAGAAAATCGAATTTGCGCCCGCCATGAAGCACAACATCTGGGCTTCTTCTGAGAGGCGGCTGCGGCCTGCTGACAGCCTGACCACTGAAGCCGGCATCAGCACCCTGGCGCAGGCCACCATGCGCACCAACTCCAACGCTTCCACCGGTTCGCGGTCGCCCAGGGGTGTGCCCTTTACCGGCACCAGCGCGTTGACCGGCACGCTCTCCGGGTGCCTGGGCAGGTTGGCCAGTTCGACCAGCATGGCGCAGCGATCGTTGATGCTTTCGCCCATCCCGATTATGCCGCCGCAACACACGTTAATACCGGCTTCGCGAACGTGGGCTAGTGTTTCGAGTCGTTCATCAAAGTTGCGGGTCGTGATGATCTTGTCGTAGTACTCGCGGGAAGTGTCGATGTTGTGGTTGTATGACGTAAGTCCGGCATCCTTGAGCTCGCCCGCCTGCTCGGCGTTGATCATGCCCAGGGTCACGCAGCTCTCCATGCCGAGGGAGTTGACCCCACGCACCATGTCGAGGACCGAGTCGAACTGGCTGCCCGAACGTACGTCCCGCCACGCGGCCCCCATGCAGAAACGGGTTGCGCCGGCGTCCCTGGCCTCCGACGCCGAGGCCAGGACAGCCTCTACGTCGATCAGCGCCTCGTTCTCAACGTCGGCCTCGTAGTGAGCGCTCTGGGGACAGTAGGAACAGTCCTCGGGGCAACCGCCCGTCTTGATTGAAAGCAGCGAACAGAGCTGAACCTGCCTGGGGTCGTGGTGCTGGCGGTGTATGCCCTGGGCCAGGTAGAGCAGCTCGCTCAGGGGCGTGTCGTGGATCTCGCGGGCTTCGGCCACCGCCCAGTCGTGTCTAAGTCCTTCGGTCATCCTCCTTTTTTAGGCCGAGTCCCTCGCTGCTTCAAACCCACGAAGTGGGGGCGGGCTCAGCTGGGTGGGTGACCGGACAGCGTGATCACAGTGATTTCCCTTGGGGTCGCGATGCGTACCGGCTGCCCGGTCATCCCCAGGCCCCGGTTCACGTGCAGGCAGGACCCCTCGCTGTGGTAAGTACCGCGTGGGTACCTGGTCATAAAACGCGCCAGGGATAACCGTACCCGCCCGGGCAGAGGCAGTGACAATTGCCCGCCATGGGTGTGGCCAGCCAGGACGAGATTCAAGCCAAGTTCGGCCGCCTGGGGAAACAAGTCGGGGCGATGCGCGAGAAGAATACTGGGCTCCCCGGCCGGCAGCGCGACTGCGAGTTCGCCGAGGACCGGGTCTTTTAACAGGCCCCTGGCCCAGTCCTTGCCACGATCGTCGAGACCAATCAGGTGCAGCCGGGCCCCGCCAACATCCACCACTGTGCCCCTGTCGCGCAACACCTCGAAGTCGGTCCAGGAGTGGAGGGCGGCCGTCACGGCATCGGCGCCGGTCGCTCGATCATGATTGCCCAGTATGGCGTAAACACCATGACGAGCGCGGAGATCGCCCAGTGCGGGAAATGTCTGCGGGGCATGTTGAAGGCCATCGGTGATGTCCCCGGTAATACACAGAAGGTCGGGTTCAAGAGCGTTTATGATCGAAACGTAACGGCTGATGCGTTCAGCCGACATGAAGCGCCCGAGGTGGATATCACTCAGTTGCACCAGGCGCAGGCCCTCGAGATTCGTAGCGAGGTCGGGAACCGCGACCGATATCTGGTTGATGTGCAGCTCGGCCTGCCCACGCGTGTACCCCCAGGCCATGGCCGCGAATACCGCGAGCAGTCCCGCGGTGGTGAGTTGCCGAGCGATTTCGTGTGCGCCGGGCGAAAGCGGCAGTGTGGGCGATGCTCCAAGCGCGTACAGCACAACACCGGTAAGGGAGCCTACGACCCACGCGAAAACGAGGAAGGAGGAAGCGAAGATTGAGCTGAACGCCAGCCCTGTCCAGGCTCGCTGTATCCGCGCAGTGATCTTACCGCGCGGCGAAAGAGACAGCAGCGACCGGTTAACTAAGAAAAAACTCAGCGGAGCAGCCAGGTGCACCAACCAACCGCCTGTGAATCGGGGACCGAACAACCACGAAATCAGCCACCAGGCACAAGCCCACTGCGAAAGAGCTACGAAACCCAGCAGTAGTGAAAAGAAATGTCTCCAGAAAAAGGAGACCAATGTCAGGCAGGCATACGCCGAACCAGCTTGTCTCGCATGCGCTCGCAGTGCCGGTCAACGGTGGCCCGCAGCGCACTCAGACTTTCGTCATCAGAGTCGCCGTGGAGGCTCTCGATCCTGTTGACCAGCGAGTCCAACCTCATGCGCACCTCGTTGAGCTCGCACACCATGCTCGAGAGTTGTTCGGTTTTTTTTATACGCTCTCGCGCACTGCTTGTTTTGATTGTCGATTCCACTGCGACTGTTCCCCCCGCTGCCGGTTGTGTACCCACACCTCATTAAAGGCCGATGGCCACAAGAAGTCCACGCCCGATGGTGCGTAAGTCGGCAGGGCGCGTCGGGGCCCTGCGTGTTCAGGTGAACAGGTCGTCTTCGGGCGGCCGAAGGAGCTCAATGGCACTGCCGGCACCCAGTTCGGCGCCGCTACCTCGCACCAGTACGGCCGGCACTCCAGCATCCTTTTTCATGGCAATACCGGCTGCGGCAGCCAGCTGGTCGGCGACCGCGAGGGATGTGTGCTCGAGGGTTCTTCCCGTCCAGTCACGGCCGCCCTCCCTGTTGTCGACGGGCAACAAGCCCGCGCAGCCTATGGCCAGGTCGATCTGCCCCAATCTCCAGGCGCGGCCGAAGGTATCCGAAATGATCACGCCGACCTGCGCTTCGTAGTGGACAGCAAGCCGCGACATCAGTCGGAGCGCCGACTTGTCCGAATCTTCGGGCAGGAGGGTAGCGTCGCCCTCGACGGCCTGGTTTGAGCAGTCAACGCCCGAGTTGGCGGCAACAAAGCCGGGACCGGTGCGAGTGATGAGATGCCCGTCCTTCTTGCGCAGGATTTGGCTCGCTTCGAGTAGCGCCAGCTCTACGACGGCCGGGTCCTTATCGTGCGCATTGGCAAACTCAAGGGCCTCGTCCGAGGGCTCGACCTCGGACAGCTTGCGTACCCTTCCTTCGGCCCGTGACACGACCTTCTGGCATACGACCAGGACGTCGCCGGATTTTACGCCGACCTTCTGCTTGTCGATAGCATCGATGAGCAAGGCGGCGAGATCGTTCCCAGGCAGGACCATGGGGACGCCTTCGATGGGTATCAACATGGTTACCATTTCAGCGTTCCGTCCCGCCGAGCGGTATCTTCAAGAGAAACCGCGCGAGTGCCAGCGAACGCCGCTTACTATTCAGCAGGGTGTTGCGCTCAAGCAGGCGGGGCCAGGTGGCTTCAGGCCGCCGTGGTGCGTCCCCGGGCGAAACGACCAGCGACGTCGCGAGGCCCTCGTAAAAGTCTGCTATGCCAGCGCTTCCTCGACCCGCACCAAGGCTTTTCATCATAGCGACCAAGGGGCCCTTCACCGCCCGACCATTGACCAGTGGACTGACCGCAATGGTCTTGCGGCACACGGCCCCCAGCGCTGCGCGTAGACCCGGAATCGCAAGCATGGGCGCAATGCTTACGTAGGGGTTGCTGGGAGCGATTATTACCTTGTCGGCCGATGCCAGGGCCTCGCTGACCCCGGGCGCCATGCTGGCCCCGGACGCGCCCTTGTAAGTGATGCCGTCCACCCTCGGGCGGGCGCCTTGCTTGACGAACCACTCCTGGAAGGCAAAACGGCGTCTACCCGACCTGAGCACGGTACGCACCGGGTCGTTGCTCATGGGCAATACCGAGGTCCGAATACCCAGTTGTGTGCAGATTCGCCGGGTAGCCTGGGCAAGAGAGGAGCCCTCTCTCAACAAGTGGCTACGGTAAATGTGAAGGGCGAGGTCCTGGTCGCCAAGCGAGAACCATTGGTCACCGAAATAACGACCCAGCCAGGGCAGGGCGTTCCGGGTATCGCCGCGTATACCCCAGCCCCTCTTGATCGGGGCAAGCCCGGCCAGTGTGTACGCCACCGTGTCGAGGTCCGGAGATACCTGCAGTCCATAAAAACTCTCGTCGTCTCCCGTGTTGACGATCACGGTCAACCTGCGGGGATCAACGACTTCAGCGAGTCCCCTAAGGAGTCGGCAGGCTCCCACTCCACCCGCCAGCAGGGTGATTCGTGGGTTGGCCGGCAAGGCGTCCATCATCGCTTTCATCCAACAGCTCGTACAGGGTGTTCCGTTGCCGGGGTTCTCTACCCCGCGACATGATCATGCTCCTGAGTTCATCGGCCGAAGTGTACTCTCCTGAATCCGCACCCGCTTCGCGCGAGATGCTCTCTTCCATCAGGGTGCCGCCAACATCATTGCAACCCGCGTCGAGACTCAGGGTTGCCAACTCGCGACCGAGCTTGACCCAGGAACTCTGCAGGTTATCAACCAGCCCGTCCAGCATCAGTCGGCTGGTTGCGTACACGGCTATGTCGAGACGCCCCTGTGGCACCGGGGATACCAGGCCCTCGGCGTAAAGCTGGGTGTTCTGCCAGATAAAACGCAAGGGTACGAACTCGCTGAGTCCACCGGTGTTGCGCTGGATGCCGCGCAGTACCTCGATGTGTTCGGCCATGTGCCGCGGTGTTTCCAAGTGGCCGTAGAGCATGGTGGAGGTCGTAGGCAAACCCACCTCGTGGGCGGTGGTCACGATCTCTATCCAGCTGTCGGTGTCGAGCTTGTCGTGGGTAAGGACCTTGCGGATCTCCGGGTCAAAAATTTCCGCGGCGGTACCGGGCATGGTATTCAACCCCGCTTCGAGGAGTAGCTCGAGATACGGCCGGTAGGCCAGGTTCATTCGATGGGCGCCGTACTGGATCTCCATCGGCGAAAACGCGTGAATATGAAGGTCGGGGTAGGCCCCGCGCACCGCTCGGAGCAGTTGCAGGTAGCCGTCGTCGGGCATAACCGGGTTGAGTCCACCCTGCATGCATACCTCGGTAGCTCCCAGCGCCACGCCCTCGCCGATACGGTGGAGAACGTCAGAGACATCGCGGTCGTAAGCCCGGGGACTGTTCTTGAGGTGGGCGAAGGAGCAGAACTTGCAGCCCACGAAACAAACGTTAGTCCAGTTCACGTTGCGGTTGATGACATAGGTCACCGTATCGCCTACCGCGCGCCGCCTCAGCTCGTCGGCGACTCCCACGAGGGCGGCCAGCGAATCGCCTTGCAAAGCAAACAGCTCGCTAGCCTCGTCTACGGTCGGCGCTCGGCCGGCCAGCGAACGCTCGAGGATGGCCGCCAGGCCGGGCGGAGTGGCCGCCAGGCGGTTTTCGAGATCCCGCTGGTCCGCAAAGAGGTACTCGACTCTCTCGGGTGACTGTTCGGTCTGGTAACTCACAGGGTTGCACCCCCCTGGGCCGTGATCGCCGCGGGCAGCTCCGCAAAGCGTTCAACCGCCAATCGCATGTCAGGATCCAGGAACTCGTCGTTCACGTACTCAGGATAAACCGGCAAGCGGGGCTCGAGTTCGAAACCCAGCCCGGAACAGGTCTGCGCCAGGTCTTCTAGATGAGGCCAGGGGTCGCCGGGGTTAACGTAGTCCGCGGTCACCGGAGAGATGCCACCCCAATCGTTTATACCGGCATTAACCAGGCGCGCGTGCCCCTGGGGGCTGAGGTTGGGCGGTGCCTGGATGTTCATAGCTGGTCCCAGGATCAGGCGGGCGATCGCCACGCAGCGTATGAACTCGTCTTCTGTCGGTTCCGGAAATCCGCTCATCGGCGTGGAGTCCTTGTGCCTGAAGTTCTGTATGATGACTTCCTGCAGGTGACCGTACTGCTCGTGTAATCGGCGCAATTCGAGGAGGCTCGCGATTCTTTCAGCCTCGGTTTCACCAATGCCCACGAGGATGCCGCTGGTGAAGGGTATCCGGAGCTCGCCCGCGTCGGCGATCATGCTGACCCTTGCCGCCGGATCCTTGTCGGGCGCAAACTGGTGAGGCATTCCTCGTGCGCGCAAACGGGGGCTGACATTCTCGAGCATCAAGCCGAAGCTCACGTTCAGCGGTCGCAGGTTGCGCATCTCATCGTGCGAGAGCAGCCCCGCGTTGGTGTGCGGCAGCAGATCTGCTTCGAGGGCCAGCGAGCAGGCAAGGCCCACGTACTCGGCCGTGCTCGCGGCTCCCCATCGTTCGAGCTCGGCACTGAACCCGCGAAAAGCGATCTCGGGTTTGTCGCCAAGGCACATGAGGGCTTCTATGCAGCCGGCTGCTTTACCCCGTTCAGACCACTGGCGGATCTCGTCAGGGGTCATGGTCCATTCGCCTGCCTCGCCGGGATCCCGGCGAAAGGTGCAGTACGTACACCTGTCCCGGCATAGATTGGTCACAGGGAGAAAGACCTTCGGGGACCAGGTGAGCACTCGGTCCCGATCGCGGTCGCGCTGCCGGCAGGCCAGCTCACAGATTTCTGCGGTCAGGGACCACTCGCGGTCGCCGTCAGCACTCCCGCGGGGACTGCCAGCGTGCAGAAGGGCATAAGCATCGTCGTCGCCCAGGCGCTCAAAAGCGCGGGCCCTGGCGAGCGCCCTGTCTAGAGGATTACCGACCATCTCGGTCGCTGATAGTAGAGCAATCCGCTGCTCTTGCCCAACCCCGAAAGCCCTGCCGGGAGCCGATCGGCTGCTACTGCGCGTCGGGCTGCTCTATGCCGAGCTTGTCCATGCGGTATTTCAGAATCCGCCTGGTCGTGCCCAGGGTCCGCGCGGCCCGGGTCTGGTTGTGCCGGGCCCGGCTGAGGGCCTCTTCGATGATGTCCTTTTCAAACTCGTCCACGGCGAGGTTGAGGCTCTTGCGTCCATCGAGCACCATCTGCCGCGTGCCCGGTCCCGCAGTAGAGGGCCCCGCCGCCATGTCAGGCGGTAGGCTGTTGACCCCGATCTCATCGCAGTCCGGCGCCAGTACCAGGGTTCTCTCGATCACGTTCTCCAGTTCGCGCACGTTGCCCGGCCAGGGATAGCCGAGCAGCTGCTCCACTGTCTCCTGGCCCAGCGTCCTCGAAGGCAGACCGTGCTCCCTGGTTTTCTTTTCGACGAAGTGGCGAATCAGCAGCGGAATGTCTTCAGGCCTGTCGCGCAGGGGAGGGAGGGTCACCGTGACCACGTTCAACCGGTAGTACAGGTCTGCCCTGAACGCGCCTTCATCAATCAGCTTGCGCAGGTCCCTGTGGGTGGCAGCCACCACGCGCACGTCCACTTGCAAGGGGCCCGAGCCGCCCACCCGCATGATCTCGCCTTCTTCGAGCACCCTCAGCAACTTGGCTTGCAAGGACGGGCTCATCTCTCCTATTTCGTCAAGGAACAGGGTGCCCTTGTCAGCGATTTCGAACTGGCCGGTCTTTTTTGCCGACGCGTCGGTGAACGAACCTTTTTCGTGACCGAACAGTTCGCTCTCGAGCAGGTTGTCGGGAATCACCGCGCAATTAATAATGACCAGGGTCTCACTGGCCCTCGGGCTGTTGTAGTGAATAGCCTTGGCGATGAGTTCTTTGCCGGTGCCTGACTCGCCGCTGATGAGCACCGTGGTTTTGAGCGGGGCCACTCGACCCACGGTATTGAAGACGTCCTGCATAAGGGAGGATTCGCCGATCATGTTGTCCACGGAGTAGTGAGAACCAACTTCACTGCGGAGTTGGTCAACCTCGCGAAGCAGGGCGGCATTTTTGATTGCACGCGAGGCGACCATGCGCAGCTCGTCGACATCGAAGGGCTTGGTGATGTAGTCAAAGGCTCCCAGTTTCATGGCCTTCACTGCCGTGCGCACCGTCTTGGTGGCCGTCAACATGACTACTGGTAGGGCAGCATCACCCTCGCGGATGTGCTCGAGCACTTCGAGCCCATCGATACCCGGCATGAGTATGTCGAGAAAGGCGAGGTCGGGACTGTTGTCCTTCAACCACTCGATGGCGTCTTCGCCACAGGGCTGGGTCACCGTCTCCCAATCGTCCTTGAGTACCATGCGCACCGATTCGCGCACGCCAGCCTCGTCATCAACTATCAGAACTACCGGTTTGCCTGTCATCTACCTCATCCTCCACCGCCCTTGGCAGTTTCCACGTCAGTCTCGATCCATCCTTGGTATTGGTCACACCGAGGTCACCCCTGTTACGCCTGCTCAGTTCACGGGCCAGCGCCAGTCGCCATGAAGCCGGCGGCCCACCTCCCGAAGTCATGCCAGCCAGGGCCGCGAGTTGCCCTGAACTACCCGGCACGTCGACCACCATCGCTCCGTCTTCGCTTACGGTCACCATCGCCGCGGACCCGCGTGGCAGGGTTTCAACAACGGCGTCCACCATGCAGTCGATCGCAAAACAAAGCTGTTGCAGGTCGGCTTCTACGCGCCACCCCCGCGGCAGATCAATGTGTACCGCTGCGCGGGCCTCATCGCCCCGGTCGATGAGCGCGTGCTCAAACAACTCAGCCACGTCGGCCGTTATCGGGTCGGGAAGCGAGAACCCCTCGTACTCGACAAGCGTGTCAACGATGCCGCTCAAGCGATCGCAGGCCCCCCTGGCCAGGCGCGCGAGCTCGTTGTCTTCAGGCGCAATAGAACTGAAGGTTTTCAGTGTCGTCAGCGGATTTCGCAGGTCATGGGCCAGGTGAGCAAGCAGCTGTTCCAGGGGGAGAGGCTCGCCAATATCCTCACCGCCATCGCTCTCCGCAACAACGCGGGCCGGAGCGGGAATCGACTGCAAGGTCGGACGGGTCACGCGCTCGACTCCGAACACGATGTCTTCGGCCTCCAGCTCACGACGCCCGCCGGGTTCGCAGAGCAACAACGCACGACTCCTGCGCAGCACGACTTCGAGCTCGGTAGTGTTGCCCGGCCAGGCGTAAGCCTGCAGGCGTTCGGCAGCCGAAGCAGCAAGGCAGAACGGAGAGCTGCCGGAGTTCTCGAAAGCGGCGAGCATTGCCCGCGCTAGCTCCGGGATGCAGAAGGCCTGTTCCCTGAGTGGAGGCAGCAGGGCCGTGAGGCCAGCCACCCTGTAGTACAGTGCCCTTACGAGTCGGCCGTCGGTAGCGAGGCTCTCGGGGCCTTCGGCCATGCCGGCGACCACGCTGCAACCTGAAACCGCCAGCAGAACCGCCAGTTGTTCTTGCTCGGCGTGGCTGCGCAGCTCGATATCTGGAAGGTAAACCACACCCCGCTCGCAAGCAGCTATGAGGCCGGCCGCATCCGCAGCAGCCGTGACGACGATGAACTCGCTGTCGGGGCCTCGCAAAGCAGCCAACGCCGCGGCCACGTTTTCTTTTCCAACACCTGGCTCACCCACCAGCACGAGCGGGACCTGGCCGGCCGCGGCTTGCTTGAGGACGGGTTCGGCGTGGGCCGGAATCCAGGGAAAAGTGAGCCACGCGGCTGGCAATGCTTCTTCGCCTACACGGCCACCCGAGCAAAGCCTGGCCACGGCCGCGCTCAACTCAAAGAGGGCAAAAGGGTGCGGCAGCACTTCCCGACCGGGGCCTTCCAGCGAGCCGCCCCGGGCTGCGCTATCAACCAGGAGCAGCGACGGCGCCGAGCTGCCGATTTCGACAGCGGCAGAGTCACAGCAATTGACCACCACGGCGTCGGCCTTCGCCAAAGCGGCGGGATCGGCTGATCTGCTCAAGGTCCAGCCCTCGGGCAATACTTCCTCCACGGCAACCACGAAACGCCCAAGAGAGTCCAGGAGCAGCAGCTCAGGCATGGATGAGGCCCTCGGCATAAAGGTTGTCGGTCGCCTGTTCGAGAGCCGGGGAATCGACAGGCAGGGTTATGGTAAAGGTCGTACCACTGCCCGGCGTGCTGTCGACAGCGACCGAGCCACCGTGATTGAGTACCAGCTGCCTGGCGATGGCGAGTCCGAGCCCGGTGCCCTCTGTCCTGGTAGTAAAAAACGGTTCGAAGGCCTGTTCGACCTGCTCTTCGCTCATGCCGCAGCCATCGTCAGAGATCGTAAGCGTGGCTGCGTCGGATCCGTTGATCCAACCCCGCCCGGTGCTCACCGTGACACAGCCCTTGCTCCTGCCTTCGCAAGCCTGGATCGCGTTGTGAACTATGTTGACGAGGACCTGGTTGATCTTATCCTCGTCGGCGATAACGGGAGGAACCGACGCGTCGGTTTCGATACTCAGCGATACTCCGCTCTTTCGCGCGTGGCTGTCCAGCAGCGTCGCCACCCGTTCGACCAGCTCGTCGAGGTTCAGCGGGTTTCGTTCGTGCGTGGCCGGGCGCGCAAAAGTAAGAAGCTCGTTAACCAGGGCAGTTATCCGATCGACCTCGGACAAGGTCAGGTCAAGAAAGGATTCCCGGTACTCTTCGTCGAGGTAACGTTCGGGTAATAGCTGCGTAAAGGTTCTTATCGAAACCAGCGGGTTGCGAATTTCGTGCGCAAGCACGGCTGCCATGGTGCCGATGGTGGCCAAACGCTCGGAGTGTTGCAACACCTCGTTGCTGCGCGACAGCGCTTCGTTCAAGCGGACGCTGAGAACGGCCACGGCCAGTTGCCCGGCCAGGGCATCGAGCAGCTCCAGGTCGTGGCGAGAAAATATCCGCGCGTCGCGTCGCGGACCGAGCAGCATCAAGCCCACGAACTGTTCCCGCGCGACCAGTGGCACCACCACGTCGCTCTCGTAGCGCTCCATTTCGAGGCAACCCTGCGCGGCCAGCGAAAGCGGCGCGGCGGCCTGTTCGGCTTCTTCGCGCACAGTCGGGGCGCGCAATGACAACGCCCAACCTGCCACCGGGTTGCCGGTTTCCAACTCCTCGGGCCAGTGTCCCCCGTGAGGCCGGGCCCCGTGGAGGACGTAGTGACCCTTGCCTTTCTCCAGGTAGATCGCGCAGGAAGCCACGCCGTGCCGCGACGCCAGGGTGCGGGCAACCCGCGACACCATCTCATCGGTGTCGCGAAGCAGGCAAAGCTCCCGGCTCAACTCCAAGACAGCGTCGCGATGCCCGCGACCATCTTCGAGCAGCGATTCCTCTATACGACTGCCGGCACGTTGCGAGAGGCGGGGGTAGAGGAGAATGCCGCCCACCAGCAGTCCACACGCGAGCAGCGAGAAGCGGGGTGATACCTGCCCGAAGCTTGCCTCCTGGCCCAGGGCGAGCAGCACCCAGCAAACAGAGCCCACCGCGGCCAGCACCGCCGAGTTGGCAAGAGTTCGCGCGAGGGCCTGGTCGAGGTCCATCAAGCGGTGGCGAAAAAATGCAAACGACATCAACCACGCCAGGGCGATGCTGCCCGTAGACCCCACGAGATAGCCGGAAGCCCAGGACGCGGTCCAGTCTGCCGGCGCTGAAAAACGCAAAAAGCCATGCGCAGCACAAACCCAGGCCAGGCCCGCTCCCAGGCGCAGGTAGCGGGCCTGGTTGCGCTTGAGACCCACGTTTTCACCAGCGGCAGTATGCAGCGAGAGAAACAACACGGCGACCACCAGCATCACGTAGACGGGAACCAGGCCGCCCATGGGCCCGGCCACCAGGGTCCAGCGAACTTCACCGCTGCCGGCGGTCACCGCCTGTACACCTCCCACGGTGGCCGCGGCGTAGGTACAGGCCACCAGGGCGACTGCCCCCGCGTAAGCAGCCCTGAGAGTCGGTTTTTCGGGCGTACCGAAGAGCAGCCGTACCGTGTGGAGGAAAAGCAGCGGCGCCAGTATCGTTCCAAGCAGGAGCTGTTCCGACCAGGCCCTGGCAGCGAGTTCAGAAAGTGGCCGCGTAAGGGCAAAGGCAGCTACGTTGGCGATCACCATTGCCAGGCAGAAGGCAAAGAAAAGCTGGTGAAGAAGCCGACCGGGCCGACGCGCGAATACAAGCACGCCCAGGAACAGGTGGAATGCCGCCGCTGCAAGGGGGAGTGCGCTGACCGCGGTCACCCGCGTTCCTCCCTGCTCGCGACCAATGCCGCTGTTGCATTCAGCTTTACGCCCACCCAGACCCCTCAGCGGCTTACCGACCAGCCTGTCGGCAACACCCAGCGGCCCCAAGACGCCGCCCTAGAGACAAGATACAGTCCAAAGCTGTACACGGCAATAGCGCCGCGAGAGTAAGACACCGTTCAGGTGTTGTTTTTTGTGGACATTCGCGGGGTCGAGCCTACAACTATCGACCGCACACTAACGAACAGGCACCAACCAGCGGCGAAGCAACGCCGCCGAGGAGAGCAGTAGCCCAAGGAGCACGAATAACTTGCCGCCACTGGCGACCACCCTGTACTGTTCGCGCTTGCCCAGGGCGTTTTCGTAGACGGCGTCGCTTTCATCCGAATCGTGTAGAAGCGAAGCGGTGTCGGTAGCAGTGACCCGTACTGCCTGGTTGAGCGTCCGTACCGCGGTAATGTCATCGCCGTACTGGGAGACCTTGGAAAGACCCATCCACCAGTTGCCCGCTCCGAGGAGGAGAAGCGCGACGCCCAGCGCCAGTACCCGGGATGACCTGCGTTGCACAGGGTAATATTAGCCTCTCGAGAGGGTTTATACCAAGGCCCGGACCGGCGAACAGCCGCGCTTGAGAGCCAGAAACGGGCGGGCTAGGTTTGGACGGTGAAATCAAACAAAAATGGCTGCCGTGAGCAGGATTGGGGGAGGCTCGACTACGCAGCTGCCATGAAGCGACAGCGCGCGCTCGCCAGTCTCCGTGCGGCAGGCAGATGTCGCGACACCATCGTCAGGGTCGCGCATCCGCCAACGATCACCCTGGGTCGACACGCCCCCCTGGACGACCTGCTGCTGGACAGCAAACAGCTGCAATCGAGGGGTATAGCGCTGCAGCGCAGCGACCGCGGCGGCAGGGCCACCTGGCACGGCCCGGGGCAGGCCGTGGTCTACCCCGTGGTGTCCCTGTCCGAGTTGCAGATGGGTGTAGCCGCCTGGGTGTGCCTGCTCGAGTCGGCGGTCATAGAAGTGCTGCAAGGCTACGGCGTAGACGCTGAGCGCCGAGGAGGTTCGCCGGGCATATGGACCCAGCTGGGCAAAATTGCGTCGCTGGGCCTCAGGGTGAGCAGGGGCGTAAGTTACCATGGCGTGGCACTCAACGTCGGCTTGGATGTCAGTGGATTTGAGGTTATTGTCACCTGCGGCGTTGAAGGCGAGCGGGTGACCAGCCTCGAAGCTCACGGCGCTTCGGCCCTTGAACCCGCCGTTGTATCGCGGCAACTGAGCGCCGCTGTTTCGACCCGATTACACGGCTCGGCTCCATATGAAAAAGAATGAACGCGACGGCCAGTCTCTCACCAGCGCCATGCTCGAAGGCGACAGGGTTGCCCTTGCGCGCCTGATAACAGCGGTCGAAAACCGCGGCAGCGACACGGCCGCTATAATGTCGAGGGTCTACGCGCGCTGCGGCGACACCTTCATCATAGGAATCACGGGTCCGCCGGGCGCGGGTAAATCAACCATCACCAGCTGCCTGGTCCAACACCTGAGGGCGAAAGACCAGTCGGTCGGGGTAGTTGCAATTGACCCGTCGAGCCCTTTTTCCGGCGGCTCGGTACTGGGCGACCGCATTCGCATGCAGGATCACTTTCTTGACCCCGAGGTGTTCATCCGCAGCCTTTCCACGCGCGGTAGCCACGGTGGACTGGCGAGGGCCGGCCGAGACGTCGCACGTATCTTCGGCGCCTATGGCAAGGACGTGGTCATTATCGAAACCGTCGGGGTAGGCCAGACCGAACTCGACATCATGGAAGTAGCCGACACGGTGGCCGTCGTGCTCGTGCCCGAGTCAGGGGACACCGTGCAGGTCATGAAAGCCGGCCTGCTCGAAATCGCCGACCTTTTCGTGGTCAACAAGGCGGATCGTGAAGGCGCGGTGCGCATGAAAACCGAACTGCAGACCATGCTCTCGCTGAGAGCCGGAAACGGCGGGGAAAACTCCTGGGAAGTTCCGGTTCTGCTCACCGAAGCCCACAACGGCAAGGGAACAGAGGAAATCCTCAACGGCTGCCTGGCCCATCATGAACGCCCCGGAGACGAGGAGCGGAGCCGCAATCGCGGAGAACGCCTGCGTGAAGAAGTAATTGAGATCTGCACCGAGGAACTGGTCAGGCGTCTCCACGAACGCAGCGATGATGCGCCTCTGGCGCCGGTACTCGAGCGCGTGGCCAGTGGAGAGCAGGACCCCTACGCCGCGGCCCTGGAAATTATCAACGACGATGGCAGTCTCGCCCGGGTGCTGTCGGGGGGAGACGAGTAGGGTCAAGGCTGCTTGACTTCGGAACAGCCCATTTTCATCCTGCACGATTCAGTGGCGAGGTAGCTCAGGCGGTTAGAGCGAGGGTCTCATAATCCCTAGGTCGTGAGTTCGAGTCTCACCTTCGCCACCATTTTTTCCTTCAAGTACGAATACTTGGGGCAGTGTCTCTGGCCCGCTGCCGATTATGGGGTGATGGCTCGCCGCGAGGAAACGTCAGTCCCGGCCGAAGGCACTGTCGTTGAGGTCAACGGCGATTTCCCAGGCCGTGTCGCCCAGGCAGTCAGTGTCCAGCGGATCCGTGACCAGGCAGTAGCCCAGGCCCGTCTGGTCGTCACAGCGCGCAGGCTCAGCGTTAACCCTGGCCCTTAGCTTGTCGGTACTTGCAGCCGTGTCAGCCAGGCAATCGGTTTCCAGGCCGGCGGCGAGGGCCTTGACCTCGCAGCGCGACAGCAGCCTGGCCATACGGGTGACCGCACGGGCGACTTTTCGCGCCAACAACTGCTGGCAGCGGCTCGCAGAATCAGTGCCTGCCAGGACGGCGGGCAGGTCGGGCGGGCTATCGCCGATGACGCCGGATAGAAAATCTCCGGTGAACACATCCTGGCGACAACGCTGGCAATCAGCCGAGTCTGACATCGTCGCCAACTCAATATCTTCGCAGGGCGAAGCGCACGTAGCTTGCCAGTTCATAGAGTAGGGGGTCAGCCCCTTGCCGGCACAGGTCCTATCGTCGCTACCACCGATCCGCTTGTCCAGGCGAAGGTCTGCTCTCGCAACGCCGAGGTCACGCGCGCCCGAGTCGCAGGCCAGCCCGTCAACCTCGTCGGTGTAACACTCACTCCATTCCTTGATTACGTTCTTCGAGTATCTGAAAAATGATCTCGCCGTACGTGCCTGGCAGGACACCCGTTGATCGATGGGTGCCAGGTCTCTCACCGTCGCCAGTACCAGCACCTGTATAGAAACCACGGGCTCGTCGGGGTCGTTGCTGCTGACTTCAAGATCAACGAACTGGAATACGTCTGAAAGCGGAATGAAGTCCAGCTGCAGATCCACCGATTCGCCCACCTGGACGTCAAACGGCAGGCCCGGTCCGCTCACAACCAGGTCGGCCGGGCCTCCCGGCGCGAGGCCGTAACCAGACACCGTCAGGGCCTGGCTGGAGCCATTGTTGTATACCGTCAGCACCGCGGAACTGCTGTCGCCCACCTCGGCCGACATGCTGATAGAAACTGGCGACAAGCGAATGTCTAGCGGCTCAAGGCAAGTGGCCACCATGGGTGTTATCCACTGGTCATAGCCGCTGGGCGCGTCGAGAGCTGTAAAGTAATCAGCGCAGGAGTATCCGGGCAGGGTCTCCCAGGTCAGTAGTTCGTCGAGATTGCTGAACCCATCCCCATCGCTGTCTATCGCCTCGACGTCATCCAGCGACTGCTCGATGCTCTTGCCCAGGTAGAGGTGCTGCTGAACTGAAGCTCCATATAGATTGCGAGCGCCGGTTCCTGCCCACTTTAAATGGCAAACCCCACAGGCGTCGAGCTTAGATTCATCGGCGATGGAATACCGGGCCTTGAGAGTCTCAAAGTAGGTAGGCCTGGCCTCAACGCCGCCGACACTGGCCAGCAGGAAAGCTCCAGCCGCCGCAAGCATAGCGACTTTTCCCGCCAGTAATCTTTTGCATAGCGCGATCATGTCAGGGCCTCAGCTCCGCAAATGACGGAGAAACCATCGCCGGCGCCAGGTCCGAGACCGCGGTTTCAACACAGGCCGCCGCCGCTGCTGCGTCGTTGCCCTCGGCGCAGCCTGGTAGCACACCCGTGTCATCACAGCGCTTGACGATCTTGCGCGCCGATTTTTCAATCGCCCGGGCTATGCGTCCCTCCGGGTCGGTGTTGCAGTCGAGCGGGCCTCCGCCCGGGTTCTTGAGCTTTTTCTTTTCACAGCGCGCGAGCTCTTTGGTCCAACGCCGGGACAATGACGCCGAAGCTGAAGCCAGCGCCCGCTGGCAGACGTCGGGTACACCCGGTCCGCTCGCAGCGGGGAGCGAGGGCGGTATCACGCCGTAAGCCGATTCCATGGTCGCGCCAACGAGTTGGTCGGCCAGGCAGCGATTGCAGTCGGCAAGGTCACTAGCGTCGAACAGCAACTCGCCGGCACAGGGAGCAGGACACCAGCCGGGGTGCCCGAGCGAGGCCGGGGTTAATCCCGCTCCTGCGCAGAACCTGTCGCCGGCGCCGCCCAGCTTGGATTCCAGCCTGTCCCTTGCCGTGGCCACCTTGGCCGAGAGCAAGGCCCCATCGCAAGTCAGACCACCGGCTTCGAGATAGAAACACTTGCGCCATTGTCGCAAAACGTTCTTGAAATAACGCGAGCCGGCCTTCCACGAATTCAACGAACAACCTGCGAGTTTATCCTCGTCGGTCTCTACCACGACCCGCGCCATCTCTACCGGCAGGGATCGATTGTAGGTGTTCCAGAGGTCGTAAAGTATCGGTCCGGCTGCGTTGGTTACGTTTTCGTCACGCAGAAACTCTATGTATTCACGCGTCGCGGTCTGGTAGAAAAGCGACACCTCGGCCTTCACTGCGCCTGCACCCACGGGGTAGACTATGTCTTCCCAGTACTGCCCCTCGGGATAGTCATCGGGCACCGGCGTGGCATCCACCGCGTCGTACTGGGCCTTGACCCAGCCCCTGGGTGGAATGCGATTGTCGTGCTCCCTCACGTTAGCCAGGGCGAGGTGCTGGGTGGGACCAGGCACAATTCCCAGCAGGGCGGCAAGCGCCGGGGAGGTGCCGTGCAGGGCTTCCCATGTGTGCAATGAAGCGTCGTAGTCTGGGTCGCCCAGCTCCGCGTGAACACCCGGCAACTCGGCCTCGGCGAAGTCGTAGCGCCCGGATTCAAACACGACATTGCGGTTCTCGTCGTAAGCACGCACGTGCAACCACATTCGACGTCCTTCGGGATAGCCGGTGGGCAGCTTGTGGCCGGTGTCGTTCTGTACCCGCACCGACAACTGTCCGCCCGCGATAGAGGCGGTCACTGTGGCAGCCTTGCGCAGGAAATCCCGGTTTCGCTCGGCTCCCTCCAGCAGAAGGTCAGCGTCGACCTCCGGCCCGAAAACAGGATGATAGGGAATTATGGACAACGCGAAGGTGTTGGCTCCGAGGAACTGGTGCAAGGGCAGATCGTCTCGGCTGTTGGCATCGAGCGCGTCGATGCCGCTCACGTCGGGCATGTGGCAGTCCTGGCAGCTGGATACTTCGGTCTTGTTGCCACCGAACTGCGGCGCGTGCACCGTTCCGGTCGCGTAGTCACTGTGCAGCCATTCGCTGTAAGTGTTCTGCTCGGGAAACGACAAGGCCGGATCGCCGGGCTCGTCGAGGGCATTGGCTACGTATTCTCCACTCATGTCGCGAGTGTAAACAGGAATGAAGACGTTGTGGCAGGTCCCGCACATTTCGGATTCCTGGTGATAGGGGGACACCAGCGTCTCGGAAGCCGGAGCGTGGGGGTTGAAACCAAGGTCTGCTTCGACGTCAAAGGGGCCGCGCAGGCGTTCCTCCGGATCAATGATCATCTGCGCACCGCCGGTTACCACTACCGGCTCGGTCAGGGCGGCGAGTATGGCCGCGTCTTCAGCTGGAGCACCGGGGCCGGGCGTCGGGTCTACCATGCGGTGACATACCGAGCATTGGACACCGTGGCGGTCATCGGCAGTCATCATGCTGCCGTCAGGGGCCGCCGAACGGCCTTCCAGCCAGCCCCGGCCCAGATGGCAACGAAGGCAGGGTTCGCCGGCGTTATCGGCGTCCTGGTTGGCGATGGCCACTGCAGCCCACATCAGCGGGTCGCGAGCTGCCTGGCCCATCATCGACCCCTCCCAGTTGCGAAAGGGTTCGACCTCGGGAGAACCGTAATCAGAGTGGCAGGGAGTACAATCGTCGGGAGTCGAGAGGCCATCGATGATCGACAGTGGCTGTGTCCCGGGCATGAAAAAATCAGCGGTGGTCGTTGGAATCTGGGCGTCGGACAACGACGGCAGGCCGAGCAGCGCGCACAGCAGAGCGCAAAAAACCGGGAACAGCAGTGCTGCTCCCGGCTTCTTGCGAATTACGGTTATTGCCGCTTGTTCGGGCGGCAATAAGATTAACTTTTTACGGGCAGGCAGGGAACCCTCCTGAATCAGACGTATCGGTAAACTTGGTGGGAAAGATATTTGCAGTGAAGCAGTTCAACCCGGCGGCGCCCGCGTGAGCGTATATTATATCCTTCGCAAGCGACGGGAGCGGCAGGTCGGGATCAGCCCCGTTTCCTCCAGCCAGGTTGTAAGTAATCGTGTTACCCGAAAGCGCCTGGTCAGGACTCAGGGACGAGAACGTTCCCGGTGCAAAAACATTGGTGGCTTCCTGGTCAAGCAGGATGACGCCGGCCGAGTTGTTGTTCTGCATCAGGTTGTGGTGAAAGTCCGTATCCTGCACGGATATCACCAGCATCCCGGTACCCACCGGGATGTTGCCGACCAGGCCGGCCCCGATGTTGGGGATGTTGTTGTTGACCATCACGTTGTAGGAGATGTCGTTATCGACAACCAACTGCACGGGGAGATCAGGCAACTTGAAGATGGCCAGACCACCCGAGTTATCGAAGGTGAGGTTGTTCTGCACCACACCATAAGACGAGTTCTCCAGCTCTATGCCGGCCGGGTTATTGTAGGCGTCACAAAAGCGGATCACCACGTTGGTTGATTGGCCCACGTATATTCCCGCGTCAGTAACATTACGGCCCACCGAGGTTTCTACAACCACGTTGTTGCTCTGCACCGGGAAGATTCCGTAGGTCGAGTTCGGCGGGGTACCGCCGTCGCCTATGACGTCACGGAAGGTGACTCCTTCAGCACCGCTGATGAAAATTCCGTTCTCGTCCCAGTTTTCAGTGACCAGGCTCTGGAATTCAAGGCCATCGACCTCGACGGCAAAGACACCGTTGGCAAAAGGGCCCACACCAGTGGGCCGCCGAAGCAACGGCCGATTGTCGGTGGCAGCACCGCAACCCACGAAGGCAAGACCATCGCGCGAAGCAGGATCGGCGTGGTCGACCACGCAGGTACCGGGCGAAGTGCAATCACCGTCGGTCGAACATGCTATGCCGTCATCAACTCCACCGGAGCATTTGCGAACAGCCGAGATCAAGATCTCCTCTTCGTAGGTCCCCGAAAGAATGAGGATCTTGTCACCGGTAGCCGCCGAATCGACAGCTGCCTGCAGGGATTCGCCCTCGGCCACTATGGCCGCGGCCGATTCGTTGTAGACCTGGTCCAGTATGCCGAGCCAGGTGTTTTCGCCGGTGCAGGACAGGCAATCAATCAGTCCCTGCGTGGTAGTGGTGCCGGGGCAGGAACGCATCGAGATCAGAAAGCCCAGCTCGCCCTCGGCCAACTGCTTGCCCGGGACATCACTGCATTTTTTGTTAATGCCCTTGGCGAGCTTTTCACGGGCCTTGGAATAGCCCTTGGCTGCCTTGACGTCAGTGGGGTCAACCCAGGCGCCAGCCACGCGGGAGCCGACACAGGTAGCACCGTCTACAGCCACTTTCCCCAGGCACTTGGTGGTGGCCTTGGATATTCCAGTGAGAAACTTCACGGCCGCCTTGGTAACGGTCTTGCCGCATTTTTCCGAAGAGCTCTTGAGTATGTCTCCAGGCACACCGTGCGTAATGCCCAGGAAGAGGTCAGCCAGTACCGCGTTCTGGCCCAGCACGCACTGGCCGATAACGTTCTCGTCGCTCAGTCCCCCGTAGAATCCGCCAAGCGCGGCCTGGGCTGCGTCATCTCCGCAGGCCTTGGCAATGCTGTCCTGGGCCTTGAGCGCGATTTTCTGAATCTTGCTCTGGCCTTTCGCGTCCGGGCAGAGAACCGGCTCGTTCTTAGATAAGCACTTACTCTCGGCCCCGACCCTGGTCTTGAGAAATTTACCCACCGACTTGAGTATGGCCGCGTGGCATTTTTCGCCATCAGGACCAGGCCCCGCGATAGCGGGAGTGGCGACGTCGGTACAGCTGTGCAAGCCGCTTGTATCAAGCGCCTGCACCTGTCCGGCGGCGAGAAGAATAGTTGAAGAAAAAATTACAGTGGCGAGCTTTTTCATGGAGTTTCCCCTTTGGACGCGGAGAGCGGCACCGCGTGCTCGACAATGACATCTCCGCTGCAGTAGTGTCAAGGGTGAAGCACCCCCAGGTGGGGCCTTTTGTGCGCGATAATCCGTTAAAATAGAGTCTGGCTATTCCGTTACGGTGAGCACGGCTCGCAGAGCGCCTGCGTCAGTCTCGCGGGCCACGTATGCGCGCAGTTGCCCCGCCTCGATGCGGTAGCGCAGGGTCCTGACCTGAGTCGGCCCGTCCAGATCTGCGCGGGAAGGGGGGTCGTTCTGCGAAAAATCTTGCAACTCATAAGCAAAAGCCACGTCCAGGCCAGCTGGATCGAGGTCTAACGTCTCCATGCGCTCGAGTGATGGGAGCAGAACCGAGCCCCAGAGCAGCTCGTCGGCGGCCTCGCGACCGCTGATTTCCTGGTCGAGCAACAAACCGGTATCTACGTCGATCTGAAGGAAATCAGCGCCGTAAACACTGGATGGACCGACGACCTTGACCTCAGTGGACAGCACGGCCCCTGCCTTCAAGCTGTTGATGAGCAGGTTCGCCTGCAACGCCACGGCGTCGCCTCCCCACTGCTCGGCGGTCAACGCAAGCGCTTCGGCCAGGCGGTTCACTGCCCGCCTGGTGGCCTCGCCCTGTTGGAGATCGGGCGGAGAATTACTGGTCGCAAGCTCATCGGCGCCCCCCGGCATCGCCGAGGCCAGTAGCAGAACGCTAAGCATGATCGAGATTTTCATAGTCCACGATGCTGCCACAGCCCCGCCGCCCTTGCCACGGCAAGCGGGGCGGGCGAATACTGCTGTCGGTAAGGGCGTGGATAACCACAACAAGGTCATGTTTGGATTATTGCCGACTGTGGAGGCCGCTGCGCGGCGCGCCGACATGGCGGGCAAGGGTGTGCTCGTGGCAGTATCGGGCGGCGGCGACTCAATGGCGCTGCTGGAGCTCTTGCTGGAGCTTGCCGACAAGTGTGATCTTAAACTCGAGGTCGCTTTTGTCGACCACGGCTGCCGCGAAGACGTCCAGTCAGAACTCGAACTGGTCGAGGCCCGCGCCCTGGCAGCCGGCTTGCCGTTTTTCTGCTTGCGCGTGAAAGCAGGGACGGAAGCCAACGAGGCCCGGCTGCGGGAGCTGCGGTATTCGGCGCTTTTTGGCTGCGCCGACGAACGAGGACTGCAATTGGTAGCCACCGGCCACAACAGTGACGACCAGTCCGAGACCATTCTCATGAACCTGTTCCGAGGCGGGGGATTGCGGGCTCTCGGCGGCATGCGTGGAGCCCGTGGTCGCGTGGTCCGGCCCTTGCTTGATATCAGGCGCAGCGCGCTGCGCGAGCTTCTCGAGAGCCGTGGTGTCGTGTGGGCCGAAGATCCAAGCAACAACAGCGACCGCTTTCTGCGCAACCGGATACGCGGGCGGGTGCTGCCGATCGTCGAAAGGGAGGTGGGTGAACACGTTGCCCGCCGGCTGGCTGAAGATGCATCGCGCTTGCGGTTGGAAGACGACTACCTGCAAGACGAAGCCTCGCGCTACAGGTTGTGGATTGCCGGAAGTGGCACTGATGCTGTTCTTGACCTCGCCGCCTTCGACCGCGTGCCACCGGCGCTGCGCTGGAGAGTGCTGCGTTCCTGGCTGCTCGAGACCGGCGGGCCTCGGAGTCCAACTGCGCGCCAACTGGACCTGCTGGAAAAACTCGCCGGCCGGCGTGATGGCAGCGCCGAACTGGATATCCCCGGGCGCCCGGTTTTGCGCGAATACGGCCAACTGCGACGCGTCCTGATGCCGGTTAACCCCCTTGATTTCAACTTCGTCCTTGACCCAGGCTGCGACGCGGCCGTTGAAGATCCCGCCGGCAAGTGGACGATAACCGTAGATCAGATGGCTGCAGAGCCGCTGCGAAAATCGATACTTGAGCAGGCCGTGACCGCATCGCGCGGTCACTTGCTGCGTGCCGACCTTGCCGTCCGTCCCCACAGGACTGGAGACCGCATTCGCCTCGCGACTGGCGGACACGCGCTGGTGAGCGACCTGCTTGGAGAGCTCAAAGTGCCGCGAGCCATGAGAGAGGGCTGGCCTGTGCTCGAACAGGCCAGCAGCTTGCTGTGGGTGCCGGGATTGCTCGCCGACCCTGACCTGGCTGCAGGGTCCAGCAACGATTCGCTGCTGTTGAGTTGGAAGCGAAAGCCGGGGTTTTGAACAGCCCGGCTTGCGATTGGGAACCCAAAGCCGCGCGAATCAGGCCTTTATGCTTGTTGCCGGTCGTCAACGCACGTGATAGCTTCGCCGATGGCTTGAGCAGCCGGGTGCCCGTGCCCGGGCGCTGCCCGGGGTCAACAAAAGGATTTAAGCCGTAGAATTATGAACCAGTTTTCTCGTAACATCGCCCTCTGGCTCGTCCTGGGCCTCATGGTCGTCCTGCTGTTCAACATGTTCCAGGGCCAGCAGCAGACCGAAGAAAAGGTCATGTACAGCCAGTTCATCGAAGAACTGCAGGCTGGCAGGATAGACCAGGTTACCCTGCAGGGAGACCAGATAAGCGGCACCATCGATGGCGGCCGCAAGTTTACTACCTACGGCCCGCTCGACGATGCTGTTGACGAAATCAAGGCCGTAGACGTGCCCTTCGAGGTGAAGCCCCAGGCAAACGACCCCTGGTACGTCATCCTCCTGGTGCAATGGTTTCCTATGCTGTTGCTGGTCGGCGTGTGGATTTTCTTCATGCGACAGATGCAGATGGGTGGTGGCAAAGCCATGTCCTTCGGTAAGAGCCGGGCCCGACTGCTGAACGAGAACCAACAGAAAATAACCTTCGGTGACGTCGCGGGAATAGACGAGGCCAAGGAAGAGCTCGAAGAGATAATCGCCTTCCTGCGTGACCCCAAGAAGTTCACACGCCTCGGCGGTCGCATACCCAAGGGAGTGCTGCTTGTCGGCGCGCCGGGCACCGGCAAGACCCTGTTGGCACGGGCCGTGGCGGGCGAAGCCGGCGTGCCCTTTTACTCGATCTCCGGCTCTGACTTCGTCGAGATGTTCGTGGGGGTAGGGGCTTCGCGCGTACGCGACCTCTTCGTGCAAGGCAAGAAAAACGCACCCTGCATTATCTTCATCGACGAGATTGACGCGGTCGGTCGCCACCGCGGGGCGGGCCTCGGCGGCGGCCACGACGAGCGGG
>JACNKC010000009.1 GCA_014382245.1 Pseudomonadota bacterium
AAGCGATAAAAGAAATCGAGTTTGACACCAGCGACGTAGACCGCTGGGTGGGGGTCGACCTGGGCTGCGGGGTGCTCAAGGATCCGCTAGGCGTCAACGATTTCAGGCGTTGGGAGCAGGCCATGCAGAATCCCAACCCGCTCTACCTCGACGAAGAGTACGCGGCCGCGAGTCGCTTCGGCCGCATCATTGCTCCCCAGTCTTTCGCCGTGTGCACCGACGACAGCCACGGCGCTGCCCCGGCAATACAGGGAGCGATCGCCGGCACGCACATGCTCTTTGGCGGTGACGAGTGGTGGTTCGAAGGGCCACGCATAGGCGTCGGCGACCGTGTCAGGCAGAAGCGTAAGCTGCACGACTACCGCGTGACCGAAACAAAGTTTGCCGGGCCCACGATGTTTTCGCGCGGCGACACCGAGTACCTCGCCGAAGACGGCACGTTGATCTGCAAGCAACGGTCTACCTCGATACGCTACCGGGCCGACGTGGCCCGCGAGCGCGGCGAGTTCATGGGCGACAAGGAACGGAGTTGGAGCGACGCAGAACTCGACGAGCTGCAGGACAAGAAACTCGAGTACTACCAGAGCTTCCTCGAGCTCGGCCACGACCGGCGCCTGGGAGTAAAAAAGGGCGACCGCCTGCCCTCGCGACCACTGGGCCCGCACAGCGTGGCCAGCTTCACCACCGAGTGGCGATCCTACCTGATGACTGTCTGGGGAGCGTTCGGTTACGACAGCGGCCCCACCGGCCTGTGGGACGCCGGCTGGTTGCCCGAAATGACCCGTGACCGCGAAACGGCCAAGACCGACCCAGCGCTTGCCGACGGACTCTACCACGGGCCTTCCCGTGGCCACGTGCAGGACCGCTACGCGCAGCTCATAGGCATGCCGCGCAGCTATGGTTACGGCGCTTCGATGGGCGCGTGGATACTCGACTACCTGGCCAACTGGGCCGGCGAGTGGAGCGACATCGTGCACAGTCGCATGCAGTTCCGCTCGCCGGCCCTGGTGGGCGACGTCACTTACCTGGACGGCGAAGTCCTGGAGGTCGAAGAAGAAGAGTCCAGCGGTCAACCGCTCGCAACGGTACAGGTGACCATGACCACCCAGGACGGAAGCATCATGGCCAACGGTACAGCCGAGCTCCGCCTGCCCACCGAAAAACTTCCGGCCGCCTAGCGGAACGACTGCCTTGGCCGACGTCGCTGATCTCCAACTCGCCCTGCAAGCAGACGACGGACGCTACACGCTGCCGTGTTTCCTCGAAGACGTCTGCTCGTTGCACGGAGACCGCGTGGCCCTGGTGGGCGAAAACGGCGCGCTCAGTTTCGACGAACTGCGGGCGGGCAGCCGCGGCCTGGCCCGCGGCCTGGTAGCCGCGGGGGTCGGCAAGGGCACGCGCGTGGCGCTGCTCATGGGCAACGGCCCGGCCTGGGTTGAAGCCATGTTCGCGGTGGCCATGACGGGTGGCGTGCTGGTACCCGTGAACACCTTCGCCACCCCCGACGAGCGCGAGTACATCCTTGCCCACTCCGACGCCGCGGTGTTGCTCTTGCAGCAATCGCTCGCGGGTAACCACTACCTCGATGAGATGCTGGCCCGTTACGACCAGCTGGGCGAGGGCCAGAACGGCTCGCTGCGCATCCCCGACCTGCCCCTGCTCAGGTCGGTGTACTGCCAAGCTACAGCGCCGATGGACGAACTGCTCACGGGCGGAAAAGTCGTAGCCGACGCGTTGCTCGACCAGCTGGCGGCCGAGGTCACCCCGGCCGACGAAGCAATGATCATCTACACCTCCGGCACCACGGCCCGGCCCAAGGGGGTGCTGCACGAACATCGCGCGCCGGTAGTGCAGTCGTGGCGCTTCGCCGAGTACATGGCCCTTGACGACAGCGACAGGGTGCTCACCGCGCAGCCGTTTTTCTGGACGGCCGGTATCGCCATGTCGCTGGGCGCCTCGCTCGCGGCCGGCGCGCGACTGTACACGACCGAGGTCTTTGACCCGGCCACCGCCCTGGCGACCATAGAACGTGAAAAGATCACGACGCTGCACGCCTGGCCGCACCAGGAAAAATCCATGGCCGAGCACGACGCCGCAGCCGGCCACGACCTGTCGAGCTTGCGCTACATAGAATTCAGCTCGCCGCTCGCCCCCCTGGCCGGACTCAACGAAGACCGCTGGGGAACCTACGGGGCCTACGGACTGAGCGAAACCTTTACCGTGGCGACCTCGCTGCCCGCGTCGGCCCCGGCCGAGCTACGCAGCGCCACCAGTGGCGCCGTGCTGCCAGGCAACCAGCTGAGGATAGTGGACCCCGACAGTGGTGCCGCGCTGGCGGATGGTGAACGCGGCGAAATAATCCTGCGCGCGGCCACCATGATGCGAGGCTATTACAAGGTAGAACGCGAGTTGGTGTTTGACCGCGACGGCTGGTTTCACACCGGCGACGGGGGCTGGATCGACGACGACGGACTGTTGCGCTGGACGGGCCGCTTGACGGGCCTGATCAAGACCGGGGGCGCCAACGTGTCGCCGGCCGAGGTAGAAGAAGTCGCGGCAGGTTTCGCCGGGCTCAAGACCAGCGCCGCGCTGGGCCTGCCCCACCCCTCCCTGGATGAAGCCCTGGTGCTGGTCGCGGTACCGGTTGACGGCTCCGAGCTGGACGGCGAGCAGTTGCGCGCCTGGCTGCGCGAGCGACTATCGGCCTACAAGGTGCCCCGCGCCGTGGTGGTACTCGCCCCTCACGAAGCCGAGTACACGGGTAGCAGCAAGCTCAAGGTGGAGCCGCTCAAGGAACTCGTGCTGGCGCGGTTGTCTGCCGACGGCGGCACCAAAATCGCCGGCCACCGTTACACTCGCCGCTAAGCACGCGGGGCGGGAAACGCGTCGACGGCGAGCATACCACCGTCAACCACCAGCGTTGAACCAGTCACAAACGCCGCCGCCTCGGACGCCAGGAACACCACCACGCCCTTGATGTCCGCTTCGCCGCCCATGCGGCCCAGCGGAATCGTGTCGGCGAACTGCTGCTTGAGTTCGGGAGAGTCGTCGAGGTAGCGCATCATGTCGGTCGCAAACGGTCCCGGCGCAATCGAGTTTATGCGCACGCCCTTGTCGGCCAGCTTGACAGCGAGGTCGCGGGTGAGCGACTCGACCGCGCCCTTGCTGGCGTTGTAAGCCACCACCGGTTGTATGACCTCGCGCGAACCGCGCATGGCCGAAATCGAGCTGATGTTGATGATAGAGCCGCCGCCCGCACCGACCATGTGGCGGGCGGCCGCCTGCGACACCAGCCACAGTGCTTTTACGTTCAGCGCAAAGACGCGGTCCCAGCCCTGCTCGGGGTAGTCCAGCGTGGGAGCCGACCACACCATGCCCGCGCTGTTGACCAGCACGTCCAGGCGCCCGGCACGGGCTATCACCTCGTCGACCAGGGCCGCCGGCGCGCCCTCTTCCACCAGGTTGCACTCCAGGGCCTCCACGCGGCAGCCGGTTCGGCCGGCCAGCTCCTCGGCAACGGCACTACAGTTGTCGAGCTTGCGCGAGGCCACGAACACGTCGGCCCCGGCCTCTGCCAGCCCGGCGGCCGCCCACGCACCTATGCCCCGGCCACCGCCGGTGACCAGCGCCGTCTTACCCTTCAGATCAAATAGCGGACTTGTTTCCATCTTCAGGCTCCCGCGCCCCACGGCCGGGGTGGCCACTGGCGCGACGCGTGTTAGTATCACGCCCGACGTGGCTGGAAAATACAAAACCCCCGGCGGTCCCCTGCAGGGGGTTCGCGTGCTGGACTTCTCGGCCATGGTGTCGGGGCCCATGGCCACCAGCCTGTTGGCCGACCAGGGCGCAGACGTGATCAAGGTCGAGCAGCCCGGCCCGGGAGACCTCGTTCGTTATATCGGCTGCTCGCGAGCCGGTATGTCGGCCATCTTCAACACCATCAACCGGAACAAGCGTTCGATCGCGCTCGATCTTTCCACCGAGCGCGGACTGGAGCTCGCGCTCGAATTGGTAAAGACCGCCGACGTCGTCGTAGAAAACTTTCGTCCCGGCGTGGCCGAGCGCATGGGCCTGGGCTACAAGGCGCTGCTGGCCGTCAAGCCGGAGCTGGTCTACGCGTCGATACGCGGTTTTGGCAGCAGCGGACCGCGCGCCGACCAGCGCGTGTACGATCTCGTGATCCAGGCCCTGTCGGGCATGGCGGCGAGCCAGGGCCGCGACGGCCGCCCCGAGTTCGTGCACAACATCGTCTGCGACAAGACCTCGGCCATCTACGCGGCCCAGGCCATTTCGGCCGCCTTGTTTGCACGCGAACGCGGCGCCGGTGGACAGCAACTCGAACTCTGCATGCTCGACGCCAGCGTCGCCTTCCTGTGGCCCGACGTCATGCAGGACCGCAGCTGGTTGGGAGACGAAGTGTCGGCACCCGCGCCGCTGGCCGCTCTGCTCGACGACCAGCCCACGGCCGACGGTTGGCTT
>JACNKC010000083.1 GCA_014382245.1 Pseudomonadota bacterium
TCGCGCGTGCTCGAAATCACGGTAGACTACGCGAAGGTGCGCGAGCAGTTTGGTCGCCCGATAGGCAGCTTCCAGGCTATACAGCACAAGTGCGCCGACATGCTGGTAGCCGTCGAGTGCGCGCGATCGGCGGCTCTTTACGCCGCCTGGGCTTGCGATGCGGGTGAGCCTCACGCCCACGTGTCTGCCTGTATGGCCAAGGCAGCGGCGTCGCAGGCAGCCGTCGATGTGGCCGAGCAAGGCATACAGGTTCACGGCGGCATGGGCTTTACCTGGGCGAGTGACCTTCATCTTTTTTTCCGCCGGGCAAGGGCGCTGTACCACGAACTCGGCGACCCTTCCTGGTGCCGCGAGCAGGTGGCCCGCGCGATGCTCGACGTTGGTGCTTACAGCTGCGCGTCGCACGGCTGAAACGCCCGGCGGGGTTTCATCAACCTCGGCGCACTGCTAGTCATCGAAACGTGTCGCGGCATGGTCGTGGCATGGTGGCGCAGGCCTGGACAGGAGAGCGGAGAGCTGATGAGTGAGAAAGTAGAATCGAGTGGCCCGCTGCCGGCGGTGCCTTACATCAAGTTGCCAGCGGGCGGCGACCCCTACCTGGAAGGACAGAAGTGCTCGTCCTGCGGGGCCGTGTACCTGGGCCAGCGCATGGCTTGCGGAAAGTGCTTTTCGCGCGACAAGTTCGAAGCAGTAAAACTTTCGGATCGCGGCACCCTGCACGTGTTTTCCATCGTGCATCGGTCGTTTCCCGGCGTGGAGGTCCCTTTTGTGTCGGCCATAGTCGACCTCGAGGGTGGCGGTACAGTGAAGGGTAACCTCGTTGGTGTTGAGCCCGAGCCTGGCTCGGTGGAGTTGGGCATGCCGGTCGAGGTATTCTTTGACGACGCGGGGCGTAAGGACTCAGACGGCAACAGTTACGTTTCGTATTTCTTCAAGCCGGCGGCCTGAAGACAGCGCCGTTGACAAGCCGGCCGGCGGCAGCCGGGTAGAACAGGACAGACGAGGAACAAGATGGGTGACGTATATATACAGGGCGTAGACATGATCCGCTTCGGTCGATTTCCCGATCGCAGCCTGACATCACTGGGTGCCGAGGCGGCGCTGCTGGCGCTCGATGACGCGGGCCTCAACATGGGCGACATGCAGGCCGCGTGGTGTGGCAACCTCGGGCAGGCAGGCGGTATGGTAGGCCAGCGCGTGCTGCAGGAGATCGGTCAGACCGGCATACCGGTGGTCAACGTGGCCAACGCCTGCGCGACCGGTGCCACCGCCTTTCGCGAGGCCTGGATGGGGGTGAAGTCCGGCTTGTACGACGTCGTGCTCGCGGTCGGTGTCGAGCAGATGGGCCGTGGCCTGCTGGGCGGCGCGGGCGGTTCCAAGGGAATATCGAAAGAGGGATTGCTGGGATCGGGCATCATGCCCTGCGTCTTTGCCGAGGCTGGCGTGGAGCACACGCGTAGTTACGGCACCACCTTTGAGCAGTTCGCAAAGGTGTCGGTCAAGAATCACCACCACTCAACCATGAACGCCAAGGCCATGTACCAGAAGGAGACCCCGCTCGAAGACGTGATGGGCGCCGAGATGATTTCTTACCCCAACACCAAGCTCATGTGCTCGGTAAACGTCGACGGAGCGGCCGCGGCGGTACTGGTATCGGAAAAGAAGGCGCGCGAGCTGGGCTCGGGGCGCGCCGTCAAGGTGAGAGCGTCGGCCCTTACCAGCGACCCGTACAGTGATCGCGATCTCGTGATGCCCGACATCAACACCTGCACCCGCAACGCGGCCGCGGTGGCCTACGAGATGGCTGGCGTCGGGGCGGACGACCTCGACCTCGTCGAGTTGCACGACTGTTTCGCTACTGCCGAGATTCTTCACTACGAAAACCTCGGACTGTGCAAGGACGGTGACGCCGGCCGCTTGATAGAGGAGGGCGAAACGGCGCTGGGTGGACGCATACCGGTCAACGTTTCTGGAGGCCTGCTTTCCAAGGGACACCCCCTGGGGGCTACTGGCATAGCCAACATATACGAGGTTTCTACCCACCTGCGCGGCGAGGCCGGCGCTCGGCAGGTCGAAGGTGCCCGCCTGGGCCTGACCCACGTCATAGGGCTGGGCAGCGCCTGCGCGATTCACGTGCTGGAAAAGCCTGCCTGAGAGACATAACCGGCGCCCGGCGGATGTCCCGGGTCATAAAAAGCGACTTGGTCCCCCGACCGGGGGGGCGTTGCTCTGGACAAGTGTGGGGTAGCTGGGTTAACTCTGAGAGTTACCTCCATGCGTGTTTTCCCGGACAAGATTGTTGCAGGCGGCTCTGCCGGATTGTTGGCCACCGTCGTGTTGTTGGCTGCGGGGCCGCACGTGGCTCGGGCGCACAGCGATAACCCACAACACATAGTGCGCCTGGGAGAGCGCGTGGCTGACCTGGACCTCCCCGCTCGCTACCGCGCAAGACAGCTACTCAAGCGTGCGCGTTTTCACCGCGCCCGGGGCGAAGCCCGAGAGGCGCTGGCTGATCTCGAACTCGCGCGTGAGCTGGGATTGAAAGCACGCTCGGCCCGGGGTGAGCGTGGGCTCGTGTATGAAATACTCGGCGAGAACAAAAAGGCGCTCAGTCGTCTCGACAGGTTCCTGGCGAAGGGCGCACCCACGGTGGCCACTCTCAACGCGCGGGCTCGGCTGCTGGCCGCGGCCGGGCGCAAGCGGGACGCGCTGCGCGACTACGCGTCGTCGTTGCAGCTGGCACCCGACATCGTGGTTTTTGTCGCCCGTGGTAAATTGCTCGAAGAGCTGGGCGACTACGACGCCGCGGTGACTTGTTATCGCGAGGGCATAGGCCGCCTGGGCAGGGCAGTACTGCTCGAGATGGCGCTGGTCCGCTCGGAGCTCGAGCGCGGCCAGGGCCTGGTGGCACTCAGGATCATCGACGATCCGCGGGCACCGGATCGCAAGGGTGCCGCGTGGAGCATACTGCGCTCGCGTGCGCTTGAACTGGGCAAACGGACGGACGACGCCTCTGCCGAGCTCGACCGCGCGCTGACCGAGGCAGGCCGACGGGTAGCTATCCGCGACACTGCCATAAGCAGGCTGGATCGCGCGCGCTTGCACGAGGCAATGGGTAACGCCGTGGCCGCGAGGGCCGACGTCGAGGCGGCGCTGAAACTGGCGCCCACGCTGCAACTCGCGCTGGAAATGAAATCAAGACTGGACACCGTGGGTAAAAATACCGGCGGTGAAGAAGAGGGATGAGCACTATAAACACGAATAACACGACAGGATCTCTGCGCAGAAACATCGGCCGGGCTGCGGGGGCCACGTTGCCGGTACTGCTGGCAGTGGGGGTCGCAGCACTCGGCCTGCTTGCGGCGGCTCTTCCGGCGCAGGCGCAGCTCGACCGCGCCCCTTACCTGCAGGCCTTGTCGGGCAGCTCGGCTACGATCTCCTGGCGTACCAGCACGGCGGAGGACAGCCGGGTACAGTACGGTTCGGCCCCGGGCCTGCTCAACAGTGAATCCACGCGCGCGGCGTCGGTCAAAACCCACGACGTATCGCTCACCGACCTCGTTCCCGGCACGCGCTACTACTACAGCGTGGGCAGCAGCAGCACCGTGCACGCGGGCGACGACGCCGACCACTGGTTCGACACCGCCCCGGCGGCGGGCAGCGCGGCGCCGTTCACGGCCTGGCTCATCGGTGACTCGGGCAGCCTCAATATTTCGGGCGCAGGTATCAACCAGTTGATCATACGCAACCAGGCGCTGGCCTTCATGGGGGGCAACCCGGACCTGGTGGTACATGCCGGAGACATCGCCTACCCCTGGGGTACGCTGACTGCCTATACCAACAACTACTTCGGGGTCTACGCCGATATCCTGCGCAACCACGTGGGCTGGCCCACGCCCGGCAACCACGATGAAACCGGGGTCACCGGCTCGAACCCGGTGACCGAAACCGGCCCTTACTTCGAGGCTTTCTCGCCGCCTACCGCCGGCCAGTCGGGGGGCGTGGCGTCTGGTACCGAGCTCTACTACTCGTTCGACTATGGTAACGCTCACTTCATCTCGCTGGACTCTCATTTCTCTTCTGCGACGGCCAGCTCGGCGATGATGCAGTGGCTGTTCGAGGATCTCGCGGCGACGACGCAGCCCTGGCTGATCGCCTTCTGGCATCACCCGCCCTACACCAAGGGTACCCACGACTCGGATCTGTTCAGCGACGGCCAGGGCCGCCACCAGAACATGCGCGAGAACGCATTGAGCCTGCTCGAAGCCGGTGGCGTTGACCTCGTTCTCACGGGTCACTCGCACGCCTACGAAAGATCATTTCTCGTTAACGGCGTCTACTGTCCTTCCTGTGGCGCGGCGCCTGGTCTCGCCACGCCCGACTTCGCCACCATCTCGGCCGCCGGCCACGTGCTCGACGCGGGCGACGGCAGTCCGTCCGGTGACGGCGCCTACTCCAAGTCACCG
>JACNKC010000036.1 GCA_014382245.1 Pseudomonadota bacterium
CTCCCACTGTTCTCTCGCCGCGCGACCAGCAGGAACTTCTCAGCTGCGTAAACACTGCGCGCAGCGAGGGCCTTGCGCTGGTGGTCACCTGTGGAGGCACTGCCATGGGCGCGGCCAACCCACCGCGCACGCTCGACCTGTTGCTGTCCACCCGAGGCCTGGGTGGACCGGTCGACGCTCGCCCCAACGACATGGTAGTCACCATCGGCGCGGGAGCGACGCTCACCGAACTCAACCGCACTCTCGCGGCTTCGGGGCAGCGCCTGCCGCTCGATCCGCCGCTCGCCGGACAGGCCACGCTGGGCGGCCTCGTGGCCGCCGACACCACCTGCAGCTCTTCTGCTGGATTCGGTTGTTTTCGCGACATGGTGCTGGGCCTGAACGCCATCGACGGCTCGGGGAGAGAGCTCACGGTAGGCGGACAGGTGGTAAAGAACGTGGCCGGCTACGATCTAGTGCGCCTGCTCGCAGGCTCCAACGGAAGCCTGGCAATCATCACCCAGCTCACGCTGCGCACCTTCCCGCGGCCAGTGGCGGCGCTCACCCTTCAGTATCGCCTCGCCGACACCGCGGCGGCCGTGGCTGCCCGCGCGAGCCTGCTCAACAGCGAACTCTCGCCGGTTGTGATGGACCTGCTGCAGGACGGCGGTAAAGACCGCACCGGCGACTCGCCCGATGACGACCACGAGCGACCCCTGCTGTTGATTCGCATCGAGGGTGGCAATTCCGAGCTCGACTACCAGCAGGCACGGCTGCGCGAGTTGCTCAGCTGCGCGCCCTTGGCGAAATCTGACAACCCGCCCGACTACCACGACGCACTCCAGCAGGGCTGGCTGCTGCGCCTGCGCGCGATTTCGATGCCCGGCCAGGCGCTGGCCTTCGCCGACAGGATAGCGACCCTCGTCAAGGCCGGCGGAAGCTACCAGTTGCTGACCCACCTCTGCTCGGGCGAAACCGTGATAGGCCTTGAGCCGCTGGAACCGGTGGCAGCCGGGCAGGCTGCCACCGCTGGGCGATCGCCCCGGGAGATGGCCACGCTGCTGGCCGAACTCAGGCAGGCCGCCTTCGACTACAAGGCGCGCGTGGTGGTCGAGCAGGCGCCCGCCGGGCTGTACGAACTCGTCGACTGCTGGCACGGCCGCCCTGCGGGACTGGGCCTGATGCGACAACTGAAAAAACGCTTCGACCCGGTTGGCATACTGTCCCCGGGCCGACTGGCCGGTGGCCTGTAGTGGATACCGGTCTGCCCTGCGTACACTGCGGTCTCTGCCTGCACAGCTGCCCCACCTACCGTGAGCTGGGCAGCGAAGCCGATTCGCCGCGCGGGCGCATCTATCTCATGGAGGCCATCGAAGCCGGCGAGCAGGAGCTTGACGCGTCCGCGCGCGCGCATCTCGACGGCTGCCTCGCTTGCAAGGCCTGCGAGACCGCCTGCCCGAGTGGCGTCGATTTTTCCGAACGCATGGAGAAGTTTCGACCCCGCCTGGCTGCCGCCCACCCACTGGCCCCGGGCAGGAGAGCGGCACTGCTGGTAACGCGCTTTCCCCTGCTGCTGAGAATCGCTGCCCGCACCGCGCGACTGCTCGACCTGCTCGGTCTCGAACGACTGCGCCGACTGCTGCCCGGCCTGGGACTGATGCCCGGACGCAAGCGCAAGCTGAAGGCCGGTGGCCTCACGATCGGTAGTCCCGGCAAACGCTCAAGCGGCCTGCGCGTGGCCCTGCTGCAGGGCTGCGTGGGCAACGCGGTGGCACCCGGCATAAACCGTGACGCGAGAGAAGTGCTAGAGCGAAACGGCATCACCGTGGTCGACGTGGCCGGCCAGGCTTGTTGTGGGGCGCTGTACGCACACTCGGGCGACCGCGAACGCGCCGCCGAACTCGCCCGCCACAACGTGCGCCTGCTCGATGCCGCGGGCCTGGACCACGTGGTGACCACGGTGGCTGGTTGCGGAGCCTTCATGCGCGAGTACGACAGCCTGCTCGCCCACGACGACCTGCTCTCTGGCGCCGCGCAACGCCTGGCGGGAGCTACCCGCGACATCTCCGAGCTGCTCGTAGAAGCAGGCTTCGACCCTCCCACCCAACCGCTGACCGACATCGGACCGGTGGCCTACCACGATGCCTGCCACCTGTTGCACGGCTGTTCAGTGGCCGAACAACCGCGCATAATCACGCGGGCAGCCGTGGGTCGGGAGCCGCTGGAACTGACCGAAAGTGAGCTCTGCTGCGGCAGCGCCGGCAGCTACAACCTCGAGCAGCCATCCATGGCTGTTCGGCTGGGACGGCGAAAAGCGGCGGCGCTGGGTGCAAGCGACGCCTCGGTGCTCGCCGTGGGTAACGTGGGCTGTATTCTGCAGATAGAGATGCACGCGCGCCGCGCCGGGATAGGCGCCGAGTTGCTGCACCCGGTCGAGCTGCTCGCGCGCGCCTACCGCGAAGGTCCGTCGTCGGCTGCTGCCTCCTCGGGGGTCAGTAAGATACTTCGTCGCTGACGTCTATGGTAGGCCAGGGCAGGGTGTCTATACGCGACTCCAGCTCGCCCAGGCGATCGACCAGCAGGTGAATGGCGTCCTGGCCTTCGCGGTCGTCAACGTCGGAGATCACCGACTCGAGCTCACCCACCCTCTGCCTGAGCAGCCACAGCTCGCGCGCCGCCTGGCCACGCCCAACCTCGTCGATCTTGTACTCGACGTCTTCAATCCTTTCGTCGAGCTCCTGCAGCGACCCGACCGAAGCGATGCCCAGGCTGGAAAAAATCCTTTCGCCCCAGGCCGAACCGCGCGGCAGGATCATATCCCCGCCCACCTCGGCCAGGTAGCCGGCCACGCGCGTGGCTCCCGTTCGGACCTCGTGGGTCACCGACGACAAGCCCCGCCGACCGTTCTCAAGCGCGCTCGTCAGGTCCCTTGCCAGCCCCGAGGCCAGCCTGCTGCCACGACTCAGATTTGCCAGGGTGCCCCCCAGCGCTTCCGGTACCACCATTGTCCAATCAGCCATAGTCCCTCACTTCCCCTTTATCTCCCCCACACAACTGCCGTCTATTGTACCGGCAGGCTACCCCGCCGGGCAACAATCCCGAAAACCCACGCCGCCAGGGGCTCAAAAGCGCCCGGGGCGGGCTCAGCAGCGGCGGCGGGCGGGCAGTGACGACTCAATTCGCGGCGGCCGCCAGGCGATACTCTACCGGCAGCAGGAACTCGTAGTCCCCCGCGGGCAGGGTTTCGGGCACAGGCGGAAGCGGTGCAGCCCTGTCCAGCATGTCGGCGGCAGCCCGGTCGAGCAGGGCGCTTCCCGTGGACTGCTCGATTGCCTGCTCGAGCACGCGGCCGTCGCGGGCGATGCGAACCCTGAGCAATCCGCTGCCCGTCACACCGCGCCGTCGCGCGATCTCGGGATAATTCTTGTGCCGAGCGATCCATCCCGCCAGGGTTTGCTCGTACAGGGCCCGGCGCCGGGAAGCCCGTGCAGCAGCCACCGCATGGCTCTCAGGATTCAAGGGCCGGGGAGGGCTGGGTTGCAGAACTTCGGCCCCGGTCGGCGGCTCCTCTACAGGCTCCTTTTTTGCCAGCGGCTTTTTTACCGCGGCTTCCTTAGGGACCGACGGCGGTGGCGCGGGCTTTTTATTTTCAAGCTCGGGCGAAACGTGGCGCTGGCCGAGGCTGGCAAAGCTGAACTCAAGCGCAGCGGGAGGCAGGACGACGGCAGCTCGCATATCGGGCAGGCCCAGCACGAGCAGCGCGTGCAGCAGCATTGACGCCAGCAAGGACAGCCCGGCAAGCAGCCTGCTGTCAGCCGCCGTCATCGTCGGCCCTGTCGACGTCAAGGCCCCCAGCGGGGGCCGGAAAAACCGTGGCCAACGAAAGAGCCCGGCCACCGGCCTGCCGCACGGAGTCCATCACCCTCACCAGTTCGACCACAGCCACCGCGCGATCGGCCCGCAGCAGTACGGCCTGGTCGGCGCTGAGCAACAGCTCGAGCTCCGCCCTGAGGTCTGCGCTGGCCACCTGGCGGCCGTTTAACCGGGTGCTGCCGTCGGCAGCCAGGCTTACCATTATGGCACTGTCAGCGACCGGCCGGGAAGACTGCGCCCGGGGGAGGTCGAGTTGCATGGCCCCGCTCTTCTCGTAGCTGCTGGTAAGCAGGAAAAATATCAGCAGCAGAAAGACTACGTCTACGAGCGGAGCTACGCTCAACCGCGGACGCAGGCGTGAGCGACGGTCAAACTCCATAGTCCTCATCGGCCAGGTTCACCCGGCCGCCCTCGGTCGCCGCCCCCGACGACCCCAGGCCACGGCGCTCGAGAGCCTGCGCGCAGGCGTCCTTGAGCGTGGCCGCAAAACTGTCGAGCCGGCCCTCCAGCCAGTAGAAGGCAGCCATGGCGGGTATCGCCACCAGCAGTCCAAAGGCCGTGGTGAGCAAGGCTATCCATATACCGCCCGACAGCATGGCCGGGTCGACCCGCGAGCCGGCTGCCTCAACGGCCATGAACGCGCGTATCATTCCGAGCACGGTTCCCAGCAGACCCAGCAAGGGGCTCAGGTGGGCGATGCCCGACAACGCGCGCAGCCATGACTCGAGCTCACGAATGAGGGCGCTGCCCCTGCGCGCCATCTCGGACTCAATAAACTGCAGACGCTGTCCGCAGACCGCTTCGAGCACGTGCGCGGCCGGGTTTTTTACGGCCGCAAACAGCTCGCCCGCCGCGGCCGGGTCCTGCCCGAGGGCCTCGAGGCCCGGCTCAACAAAGTCCCAGTCGCGCAGACCCAGGCGCGTAAATTGCCAGCCTTTAAAAATTACGATAGCCCCCGCGGCCACCGACAAGGCGAGCAGCACGTACATAACAGCACCGCCCCTGGCCAACAGTGTAGCTGCATCCATGCCATCATCCATTGGCCGCCCGGGCCACTAAAGCAACGCCACCGCGAGATTTCCCGCCGATTGCCCGGACTTGACATAGTATTTCGACTTTGACTATCATTCTCAAAGTCAACTGGCGAGCCGCCCCGGCGGCAGCTGAAGGAGGTTAACTGATATGCTAATTAATATACGAACTAACAGCCTGCGGGCCATAGCCCTTGCCTGCGCCCTGGCGACGACGGGTGCAGGCAACGCCTGGGCCGACCAGGCCCCGGACAAGCGCATCGACGAACTCGAGCGGCAGATCAAGGTGCTCGCCGAAGAACTCGGGCGCGTGAAAGAGGCGCAGGTCATCCCCGAAACCACCGAGCTCAAAAGCGAGTGGGGCATGGGGCCGGCGGCGTCAAAAGTCTACGGCGTTGAAAGCGGGCTGTCGATAGCCGGCTACGGCGAATTCAACTTTGCCCACGTCGAAGGCAACGACGACAAGGCCGACTTCCTGCGGCTGGTGACCTACCTCGGATACAAGTTCAGCGACAAGATCCTGCTCAACAGCGAGATCGAGTACGAACACGCCTCAACGGGCAAGAGCGGTTCGGTGTCGGTCGAGTTCGCGTACCTCGACTTCCTCATCAACCAGCGAGCCAACGTCCGCGCCGGACTCGTACTGGTGCCGGTGGGTTTCGTCAACGAAATGCACGAGCCTCCTTTCTACCACGGCAACCAGCGGCCCATTGTCGAGCGGCGTATCATCCCCAGCACCTGGCGCGCAAACGGCCTTGGGGTTTTCGGCCAACTGGCACCGGGACTGAGCTATCGTAGTTACGTGGTCACCAGCCTGGACGCCCGCGGTTTCAAATCCGGCGACATCCGCGGCGGACGACAGAAAGGCTCAAAGGAACTCGCGAACGATTTTTCCTGGGTCGGCCGACTCGACTGGGAGCCAACGCCGGAGCTGCTGCTGGGTGCATCGGCCTACCTGGGCGACCAGGGCCAGGATCGCATCGCAGCCGACATGGACAGTGACCCCGTCACTGCAGACGTTGAAGCCGACGTCTTCATGCAGATGTACGAGGCCCACCTTCAGTACCGCTCTCACGGGTTGGAGCTACGCGCGCTGGGTGTGACCGTTGATCTCGACGACGCTGACGTGCTGAGCACGGCCAACGGGAAAACGATAGGTTCCACCATGGAGGGCTGGTACGCTGAGATCGCTTACGATCTTATGCCACTGCTCAGTCCGGGCAGCGACCACTACCTGGCGCCATGGCTGCGCTACTCAGCCCTGGACACCAACGCCGAGGTGCCCGCGGGTTTCAGCATCGACCCCTCCGCGGACCGCGAGTTGCTCGAAGTGGGCGTAGCCTGGAAGCCCATTCCCAACGTAGTCATAAAACTCGACTGGCGTGACTTCAGCGACGCCGAAACGGGCAGTGACCCCGGCGACGAGCTGCGCCTGGGCGCGGGCTTCGTGTTCTGATGAAATCCGGGACCAACTGGACGCGGGCGGCGTTGCTGGCCCTGGCCATATCGGCGACCCTGCTGGGGCGACAGCCGGCCGACGCAGTGGTGTTCTACGCCCGCGACGAAATGCTGGAGCTGGCGTTTCCCGATGCCGACGAGGTCGTTACGCGTAGTTTCATTCTCACCGGCGTGCAGAAGACCCGGCTTGAGGAACTCGCCCGATCGCGTTTCGACTCGAGGCTGCTCACCGCCTACGAGGGCCGGCGCGACGGCCGGGTCACCGGCTGGGCCATGCTCGACACCCACAACGTGCGCACCCTGCCCGAGACCTTTCTCGTGGTGCTGGCCCCTTCGGGCAAGGTGAAGGCCACCCACATGCTGGCCTTCCATGAGCCCACCGAGTACATGCCTCCACCGCGCTGGCTGAAACAGTTTGACGACCAGGGTCTCGATGACGACCTGCGCGTTGGTCGCGCCATCGCCGGCATCACGGGCGCCACGCTCTCGGCCAGGGCCGTGGAGGGCGGCATACGCCGGGCGCTGGCCACATGGCAGGTCCTGCTGGCTCCGGGAGCCGACTTGCCGTAGGTTTTGCGGGCCGCCGTGAGATTCGTAGTCACAGGGGAGTGGACGCGTAACCGTCTGCTGAAAACCATAGTGCTTTGCTTCCTGGTCTACACGGCCCTGCTGTGGGCCAGCAACGCGGCGCTGTATTTCTCGAAGATGTCGCTGAATCCCGATTCGGTGGTGAGCTACTACCTGGGCGACCCCGCAACCTTCCGCCAACCCCGCAGCATGCTCGGCCTGCTCGAGGTGCTGCACTTTCACTCGTTCGCGATGGGCATACTGCTGCTCACCCTTACCCACCTGATGCTGTTTGTGCCGTTGTCGCTGAGAATCAAGGCCTGGGGAATCGCCCTCAGCTTCGGTGCGGGACTGGCCAACGAGGCCGCGGGCTGGGGGGTGCGTTTTGTTCACCCGGGTTTTGCCTGGGCCAAGGTATTCTCATTCCTGCTGCTCGAAACGACGATACTGTGCTTGATGTTGCTCGTAGCCCGGGCGTTGCTGTTCAACACACCGTCGGACTACAACGGCGATACGTGAAGCGCATGCGCGCTTACAGCGCCTGCGCACTGCTGCTGACAGTGGCCATCTCGGGCTGCGCGGCCTCTTCGGGCGGCACCCCGGCCGCTTACTCGGCTGAAGCCGCGCGGGGGTGGCCTGTCATGGGCACCGTGCTCGAACTCAGGGTAACGGCGGCCGACAAGGCCACCGCCGCCGACCTGGCCGACCGCGCCGAGCAACTCGTCGCCCACTGGGACGACGTACTCACCACCTGGAGCAACGACGGCCAGCTGTACCGCTTCAACCAGCGGGCCGGTGATGGTCCGCAACTCATCGGCCACGATCTGGCCATGGCCCTGGCCAGCATGCTGCGCTTGTCACGGGACACAGACGGCGCCTTTGACCCGGCCGTGGGCCCACTGGTTAATTACTGGCGCGAGCAGCCAGGCCTCGCCGTACCCCCAACAGCGGGGCCTGAGGCCAGGATAGCCTCCACGCTTAAGCTCAACGGAGACCGTGCCAGCCTCCTGGCTGACTCTGCCCTGGACGCCGGCGGCATAGGCAAGGGCCTGGCCCTCGACGCGGCCGTTGACCTTTTGCTCTCGCTCGGAGCGCGCGGGGCCTGGCTCAACCTGGGTGGCTCAAGCCAGGCGGCTTTCGGCAGCGATTCCAGGGGCAGGCCCTGGCGGGTAGCCGTGGCGGCCCTTGATACCACCACGGTGCACGGCAGCGTACTGCTCGACGGCCGATCGCTGTCGACCTCGCGCTCCAGGCCGGTGGGCGACCCGGCGGGCTGCGTCATTGACCCCAGCTCGCAGCGCCCGGTCACCGAACCACGAATCGCCACCGTATTGGCGGCCGACGGCGCAACTGCCGAGGCCTGGTCGACGGCGCTGGTCGTGCTTGGCAGAATGGGGGTACAGGCCGCGCGCGACGCGGGCGTTGAAGTTGTGTTCGAAGACCCGGCGGGCGTTGTCATAACCCAGGGTTTCCCGCTGGAACGCCAGCGGGCAGAGAGCCAGGACTCAGCCGCCCCGCTGGGCCACTGATCGGCTGGACGGGAGTAATTTGGCAGCCAGGCAGAAAAGCGACACCGTCCTCGCCGACACCATAACCGACCTGCTCGCCCAGGCCCTGCCCGAACCCGTGGAGCGCAAATCACTCCCCTACCTGCGCGAGCTCATCGAAGAATGCCTCGCCATGGCCAGGGGCGGTGCCGACATGGCCGACATAAAACTGGTCACGGCCGCCTTCGCCGAAATTCGCAGGGGCCTGGCCTGTTTTCAGCCCTGGAGCGACACGCGCAAGATCACCACCTTCGGATCCGCGCGTACGCCTGCCGACCACGGCGAGTATCACCTCGCGCGCAACTTTTCTGAGGCGGCCGCCCGCGCAGGCTTCATGATCATTACCGGCGCCGGCCCCGGCATCATGGAGGCCTGCCAGGAAGGCGCCGGCAAAGAGCGCAGCTTCGGCGTCAACATACAGCTGCCTTTTGAGAACGAGGCTAACAGGGTTATCGCGGACGATCCCAAGCTGGCCCAGTTCAAGTACTTCTTCACGCGAAAGCTGTTCTTCCTCAAGGAGTCATCGGCCATCGTGTTGTTTCCCGGTGGCTTCGGAACCCACGACGAAAGTTTTGAATCTCTCACCCTCATACAGACCGGCAAGAGTCAGCTCGTACCCGTGATATATCTCGACGTGCCCGGCGGCACCTATTGGAAGAGTTGGGACAAGTACATCCGCGAGCACCTGCTCAGGCGCGGTCTGATTTCTAAAGAGGACCTCTCGCTCTACACCGTCACCGACGACAGCGAAGCGGCGCTACGCGAGATCAACCGTTTCTACCGTGTGTACCACTCGTCGCGCTACGTGGGCCGGCGCCTGGTGCTGCGCCTGCAGCAGCGGCTCGACGAGGGCCTGGTGACAAAGCTGGGTCGCGAGTTCAGCGACATCCTGGGCTCGCCGCCTGAACAGCGCGAAGCCTTTGCCCAGGAATCAGACGAGCCCGAGCTGGCCGGACTGCCGCGCCTGGTACTCGACTTCAACCGTTCGGGCCACGGCCGCCTGCGCGAGCTGATCAACCGTATCAACGGCCGGGACTGAGTCCCGAACTGGCGACCTGGTTCAACTATAGACCGTGATAACCCGCAACGGTGCGAATTGTTGCATCAGGTTGCACTGCCGCCAGCCTCGTTGAGCAGCGTTAGCAGGCCGGGCAGTTCGTGGAGAGCTCCAATACTCAGCGGCGCGTGGGCGACAACCGGCCCGATTCCCACAAAATGAAGTCCGGCGGCAGTGGCGGCCTGCAGGTCGCAGTCCTGGTCGCCCAGGTAAACGGCTTCGAGCGCCTCCAGGGCAAACCGATTGAGACAACTGAGCAGCATGTCCGGAGCCGGCTTGGGCAGCTCGACGTCCAGCGTACCGATGCTGAAATCAAAACGACTGTCGAGCTCAAAAAGCTCGAGCAGGCGGCCCACCGTGCGGCCGCGGTTGGTGGCCATGGCCGTGTGGTAGCCGTCGGCCCGTAGAGAGTCGAGCAGGTCGAACAAGCCCGGTGCGGGATGCATCAACGAGTAGAACGGTTCGTAGTCGGTAGCGATCGCTGTCTCGCGTACCCTCGCAGCCATGTCGGGACGATCGGCGAAGTAAACTTCAAAGAACTGCGGCGAAGACATCGCGTGGCATTTTTCTTCGAGCGCTGCCGTCATCGCTGGTTCGCCGACACGGCGCAGCACTTCGTTATAAAAACCAATGTTGGCGTCACCTGATTCGAACAGCACGCCGTCACAGTCAAACACCACGAGGCTTATAGACACGGTCAGCCGCTGACCTCGACCAGGGACTGCACGCGAGCCTTCCAGGTAGCGCGCTGCTCAAGCCTTCGCTCTTCGGTCAGGGTGGGTTCAAATACCCGGTCAAACGACCAGCCACCGCCAGGGTCGCCCTCGCAGGGGTCAAGGCCCACCGCCGCTGCCGCCATCAGGGCAACGCCGCGGGCGCCACCGTCGGGATCACTGCTGCGCTCGACCCGCGTGCCTGTAAAGTCAGCGATCATCTGCAGCAACAGCTCGCTGCTCGAGGCCCCACCATCAACCCGCAGCGCTTCGAGGGCTAATGGCTCGTTAGATAGTGCCTCGCCGGGGGTTTGCCACAGCCCCTCGGCAGCATCGACTACCCTGTGAGCCACTCCTTCGAGGGTAGCGCGCGCGAGCTGCGCTCGACCCACGACCGCCGAAAGACCTCCCAGCTGGGCCTGCGCATTGTTCTCCTGCCAGGGAGTACCGAGGCCGTGGAGCGCAGGTATCATCCAGGCGCCCCCGCAATCGTCTGCTGTTTCGGCCTGCGCTACCAAGGCCGCAGGGCCACCGTCAAAGCCCAGCGTCGCGGCCACCCAGCGCAGGGCTTCGCCCGCGGTTATGACCTGCCCCTCCATGCAGTAAGTCGACACGCCGTCCTCTCTCCAGGCCACCAGCGGAAAAGTTCCCGGCCCACCGAGCCGCAATTCGCCCCCGGTGTTGAGATTCACCGAAGCCGAGGTCCCCAGTGTGCACTTGGCGCTGCCCTCACCAAGGCAGCCGAGCCCGAACAACGAGGCCTGCTGATCGGCCGAAGTACAGCCCAGCGGCACCGGGGCACCGAGAAATTCAGCCTGCAGGCCTCCGGTCACCAGCTTGGAGTCTACGAGCCCGGGTAGCATGGCGCGTTCGAGTCCGAGCTCCACCAGCAGGGCGTCGCTCCAGTCACCGTCGGCAAAGTCGTACAGGCCGCTCGGAAAAGCGTTGGAGTGATCACAGGTGTGCAAGCCTCCACAAAGGCCTGCCACCAACCAGGAGTTGGGCGTTCCCATGCGCAGCCGACCCGCGGCCGCTGCCCCGGCTGCGGCTTCGATGTTGGCCATGATCCACTCGGCCTTGCTCGCCGCCATCCCCGGCATCACGAAAAACCCGGCCGCCTGTAACTGCTCGCAACGCTCAGCCCCGCGCGTGTCCTGCCAGCTTATCATCGGCGACAAGGGCTTCGTGCTGACCGAATCCCAAGCCACTATCGAGCCGCGCTGGTTGGCGAGGCCCAGGGCCTTCACTCCCTTGGCCTTGCCGCCCGTCCGGCCCAGCACCTCTGTGAGTACCTCGACCGCCGCGGTCAGCACCTGCGACGCGTCCTGTTCAACCAGCCCGGGCCCTGGATAAGTGGTGGTCACCGGCCTCACGGCGCGGGCCAGCACCGCGGCCTTCTCGTTGTAGGCAATCGCCTTTACCTGGGTGGTACCCGCGTCGAGCGCGAGCAGCGCGGTTTTCATTCGGCGGGCTCCAGCAGCACGCCTGGATTCATGATACCCGCTGGGTCCAACGAATCCTTGAGGGCACGCAACAACTCGACGCCTTCGCCCAGCTCGGCTCTCAGCCAGCCGCGTCTCACTCGCCCGATGCCGTGATGGTGAGCGATCGTGCCGCCGGCTTCGTGAACTGCCCGCATGGTGGTTTCCCAGGCCCGGTCGTAAATCTCCAGGCCACGCTCGAGATCCGGCTGGGACGCTACGAAGGTAAAATAAATATTCGCACCGTGGGTATAGCAGTGCGAAACGTGCCCCGACATGAGGAGCATGTCCTCTATCTCCCCACCCTTTTTGCTTACATCGTCGTAGAGGGCCGAGAGCCTGTCCCAGGCGATGGCCACCTCTATGGTGTCGACCACCAGCCCCTGGTCGAGCAGGGAGTCAAAAGTGGGCACCTGGTTGCGGTGCTCCATCCAGCTGAGAACCGGTTCTTCACCGCGCGGCGTGCCGCCCTGCGCTTCCACTATGGCGGCTATGGCCGCGGACTCAGCCTGCACGCGCGACTCGGGCCCCTCGCTGAGAAACAGCAGGGCAGGTGCGCCCTCGGCCATGCCCGCAAAATGGCGGCCCGCTTCGGCCGCGTCGTACAAGCGGGTAACCGCCGGCCGCCACCCCCCGCGCATTATCAGCCTGAGGGATTCCACGCCAGCGGCAAAATCGGGCACGGTGAATGCCTGGCCGCGCCTGCAGTCGGGCAAGGGGTGCACGCGGAAAGTGAGCTCGCTGAATATGCCCAGTGTTCCCTCGCTGCCCATCAACATGTGCTTGAGATCGGGGCCGGTGGCCGAACGGGTGGAACTGGCCAGCCTGAGTACCGTGCCGCCGGGAAGTACGAACTCGCAGCCCAGCAGCATGTCCTCTATGTTTCCGTACAGGGTGGAGAACTGGCCCGACGCCCGCGTTGCACACCAACCGCCGACACTCGAAATCTCGATCGACTGCGGGCAGTGCCCCATCGTCAGTCCGCGCTCGTTGAGAGCAGCCTCAAAATCGGAGCCCCGCATACCAGCCTGGACGGTGGCCCTCAACGAAACGTCGTCTATGTTGAGCACGGCATCCATGCGCCGCAGGTCGACTACTACGCTACCGGCCGACGCCAACACGCCACCACACACGCCCGAGCCGTGCCCGTAGGGCAGCACCGGTGTGCCCGTCTCCCCGGCCCAGCGCAGGGCTGCCGAAAGTTCCGCGGTGTTGCCGGGTCTGAGCACCGCCCCGGCCCTCGGTTCGCGCCCACTCGCGCGTGCCTGCATGAGACTACGCATCCAGGTGTCGCGGCCGGTTTCCCCGAGCAACTCGCCCTCGGTCACTATCTCTAATCCGGGAGCGTCGGCCGCCAGCTTGCCCAGCCCTTCTACCTGTTCAGTCATAGCTCGTCTCCACGGCTCAACGCCGCTGTTTTATTTTGCGGCGTCGCGCGCCGCAGATATCTGGGCGCGGGTTCTCGAGACAAAAACGTCCACTTCCCGCCGCCGCCGGTCATCGTCCCAGCCCAGTCTCACCGCCAGCGCACGAGCGGCCTCGGGCGCAGCAGCCATGGCCGCCTCGGCGTCGAACATCGCAGTGCGCACACGGCGTCGCAACAGGTCATCGAGGGTGAGAACCATTTCCTGTTCAACGCAGTGCTCCAGCTCGGCCAGGGTCAGGTCCTTGAGGCCGCCCACGGCCTCGCCCAGGGCGGAGTCATCGGCGATACAGCGCAGCAGCCCCGGGGCCCGGGCGCCGTATACAGCCCACAGGCGTTGCTCAAGCTCGCTGTCGTCGAGGCGGGCAGCCCGGGCCCGGGCCTCGAGTTGCTGCTCAGCGCTGCCTCCCACCAACGGCGAGTCGCCCGGTGGCCCGGCGCTCGGCTGCAGGCCGGCCTGTTCGACCGCGGCGTCAACGACCCTTTCGGCCATGCGACGAAAGGTCGTCAACTTGCCCCCGGCTATCGACACCAGCGGGCCGGGGCCGCTACTGAGCTCGTCGCGCCGCGATATCTCCGACGCCTTACTACCGGGCGATGCCATGAGCGGCCGCACCCCCGCCCAGCAACCGAGCAGGTCGTCGGCCCGCAAGCGCAAACCGAGGGTCTCTTGGACCGCGTCGAGCAGGTAGGCAACGTCGGCACCCTCGATATCGGGCTCGGCCGGGTCACCCTCGTAGAGCGTGTCGGTCGTCCCCACGTAGCACGCGCCGCCTCGCGGAAGCGCAAACGCGGTGCGATTGTCGCTCGTGCGCAAGGCCAGCATGCTCGCCAACGGCAGGGCCTCGCCCTTGACCACAACGTGGATACCCCGGGTCAACTGCAGGCGCGGCCGCTGCGAAGCGTCGGCGAGTCCGGCCACCTCGTCGAACCAGGGCCCGGCAGCGTTTACCACGCAGCGCGCCCTGATCACCAGGTCGTCGGCTCCCAGTACGTCGCGGGCCGACAGCACGACGCCAGCCTCTCCCATCTCTATGCCGTTGACCTCGGTGTAGTTGAGAGCCACCGCGCCAGAAGCAACAGCACTCAGCACCGTTTCGAGCACCAGGCGCGCGTCATCGGTGAGGTACTCGCGAAACACAACCGAGCCAGCGATGCCGCGGCCAGCCAGCAAGGGCTCAAACTCGACGGTCTGGCGTGCCCCCAGCACCTTGTAATCTTCATCGTCGGCCGACAGTCGACGGAAGGTCCACATGCCGGCGGCCAGCTTGGCCATGCCGGCTTTCGTCCGCGCGGGCGAAACGACGTTGACCGGCACGGCCAGGTGCGGAGCCATGCGGTGCAATACCGCGCGCTCGCGCGAAGCCTCTCGCACCAGGGCTACGTCACCCTGGGCGAGGTAGCGTATACCGCCGTGAATGAGCTTGGACGAACGGCTGCTGGTGCCCCCGGCAAAGTCTCCACGGTCGAGCAGCAGGGTTGATAATCCACGGGCCGACGCCTCGCGGGCGACCCCCGCGCCGGTGACCCCTCCGCCCACCACGACGAGGTCAAAGCAGCCCGCGGCCGCCTGGCCAAGACGCTCCCCCCTGGTTGGGGGGGCCGTTCCTGGAGCTGGCTGAAACGACTCAGACACTGGAGGGCAGACTGCTCGGCAAAGGGTGAATTGTCAAAAAGGCCAGTATTTTACTGGCAGGAAGCCGTATCTGCCCTTCAAAAAAAAAGTTCGACTCTACCGAGAAATCCCTTGACAGCCATGCCCGAGTTGTAGTAAGTGGATAGTCGTACTTTCTACTTCTTATGGCGAGAACCAGAAACACCGACAGCGACACCGACAAGCCCCAGAGCACCACGGGCCTGCACAAGATCTCGGATCTCGCGCGCGAGACCGGCGTGGCTACCGGCACCATAAAATTCTACATCCGCGAGGGCCTGTTGCCCAAGCCGACGGTGAAGACCGGCCGCAACATGGCCTGGTACGATCACTCGTTTATCGAGCGCATCCGCGTCATCAAGGAACTGCAGCAGAAGCGTTTCCTGCCCCTGGACGTCATCAAGGCCATACTTGAGCACGACTCCGAGGTGGTGAGCGAACGCGAGGTCAGCACCCTGCTGGGCATCGAGGGGACGCTGTACGAAGAAATTCACTACGCGCCCGACCAGCCGCCGGTTCCGGTAGAAGAAGCCCTGGCCCGCTACGGCGTGGACCGGGATCGTTTCGACTTCTGTGTTCGCCTGGGAATTATCACCCCCATGCAACGCGAAGGCGTGAGCTGCGTAGAGGGCGATGACCTTCTGCTGCTCGAAAACTTCCAGGCCATGCGCGAGGCCGGCGTAGGACCGGAGTTGTTCCCCTACGAGACCACCCTGCCCATCTACGTGGAAGCGCTCGAAAAGCTGGCCCGCGAAGAAATCAAAATTTTCACGCGGGGCGTGACCGGCCATTCCGACCCCGAGCGCGTGCCCGAAATGGCCATAGCCGCAATGAAACACGCCGAGCAGTTCATGGCGCTGCTCAGGCGCAAGATGATACTGCGAGCCATGGCGGAAATCAGGCTGGAAAACGAAGCGGAAAACACCGGCCCCAACGACTGAACGTCGGCCGTCCGGCAACGAGACAACTGAAGGACAAAGGGAAAAGACAAATGCCGCAGGAAGAATCGACCGGTAATCACAAAACACCCGGGCTGGTAGCCAGGGCCTTCGACAGCGTGGCGCACAGCTACGACAGCGCCTTCCTGGCCGACTATGATCACCTGCGCGGTGACCTCGTGCGGCTCTACCGCATGGCCAAGCAAGCCCAGTGGGACGGCGAAACCTACCTCGACTGGTCAATAGACGTGGACCCCGAAAAGCCCTTTTTCCCGATAGAGGAAACGGCCCTTTCCGGGACTTCGCACTGGACGCGCCTGACCGAGCGCGAAAAAGTCAGGCTCAACCACGAATCGATGGCGTGGACCCTGTCGCAGTTTCTCCACGGCGAGCAGGGCGCCTTGATGGCCACCGCCCAGATAGTGGACTCGGTACCCAACATCGACGCGAAGCTGTACGCCGCCACCCAGGTCATGGACGAAGCCAGGCACGTGGAAGTCTACGATCGTTACCTGCACGAAAAAATCGAGATCGTCTACCCGGTAAACCCCGAGCTCAAGACCCTTCTCGACCAGGTGCTGGGTGACTCGCGCTGGGACATGAAATACCTGGGCATGCAGATACTCGTGGAAGGCCTGGCGCTGGCCGCCTTCCAGACCATGCGCGACTACAGCACCGAGCCCCTGGTCAAGGAGCTGACGGCCATGGTCATGAAAGACGAATCACGCCACGTTGCCTTCGGCGTGCTCAGCCTGAAGGACTACTACCTCGAGCTCAGCGAAGCCGAGGTCGACGAACGCGTGGACTTCGTCTACGAGGGCTGCCGCCTGATGCGCGACCGCCTGCTGCAGCGCGAGGTCTACGAAAAAATGGGAATGGACGTCGAGGCCTGCGTTGAGCTCGAGTACCACGACGAAATGTCCAAGGCCTTCCGCCGCGCGATGTTTTCCAAGATCGTCCCCAACGTTAAAAAACTAGGGCTGCTCAACGACAAGCTGAGAAGGGGATTCGAAGAACTCGACATCCTCGAGTTCGAGAGCATGCCCTCGTCTGAAGAAGAGTTCGCCGACCCGGCAAAGCTGGTGAGCGAGTACAACACCGAAGCCGAAGCCGAGACATCGCTGGTGGCCTGAGCCCTTGATCGTACGAAATCGAGTAGAAAGAGAGAAAAGGAGCATAAAATGAGTGAGCAGCAGAAAGCAGAGACCGTTGAGCCGAGAAAATCACGCACCGTATGTATAGAAGACCCCGCCCTTACCATGGTCGAACCCGACACGGTGAGCCCCGCCCAGTTTTTTACCCGCCCTCTTGACGAATCCTCGCTCGTGCCGGAAAAACGCCTGATGCTGGCCGTTCTCGAAGACGCGATCGCCTCGTTCCAACGCAACGTATTCCGCGGTGGCAACGTCCCGCTACCGTCCTCTGAAGACGAAGCAGCCGTCGACGCGTGGCTGGATTCGGAAGACATGGACTGGGCGTTTTCGTTTGAAAGCATCTGCCAGGCGCTGGACATGGAGCCCGACTACCTGCGCAGGGGCCTGGAGACCTGGCGTGACCGGGCCATGTCGGCCGGCGTCGAGGGGCAAGTCTACCGTTTCCCTTTCCGACGCGTCAACGGGCGTCGCCACAGCATCAACCCCAAGCGCGAGCGGCGCCGCATACGCAAAACCGCCTGAGCCCGGTTTGTTCAGGAGCGGGGCATGCCCAGCACGCGCTGGGCGATGATGTTGCGCTGTACCTCCGAGGTGCCCGCGGCAATCGTGCGCCCGCGCGAGTAGAGGTAGAGCTCGGGCCACTGGCCTGCCAGAGGTGCCCTGGGATCCTCTCCCGAAAGCATCGAGTAAGGGCCGGACATCGACATTGGCACGGCCAGCATGCGCTGGTACATCTCGCTCCAGAACAGCTTTTCTATTGATCCCTCGGCGCCGGGCGGGTCGCCCTTGAGCCGACGGGTCAGGTGCCTGAGCGAGGTCAGTCGTATGGCTTCGCTTTCTATCCAGGCCTGGGCCAGGCGCTGCCTGTAGACCGGATCATCGGCTGGCGCCCCCTTGCCGTGGTCAAAGTCGCGGGCAAACTTCAGCATATCGTCTAGCGCCACGCGCGACTGTAACTGACGCTGGAAGGTAAGCGTGGCGCGCTCGTGCATCAACATGGCGATCGCCATCTTCCAGCCACCGCCCGGCTCGCCTATGACTCCCGAACGCGGAACACGCACGTTCTCCAGGTACACCTCGTTGAACTCGCTGTCGCCGTTGAGCTGGCGCAACGGTCTCACCTCGACGCCGTCGCTCTTCATGTCGACGATCAGCATGGTGATACCCTCGTGCGGTTTCGTGCCGCGATCGGTACGCGCGAGCAGGATGCAGTAGTCGGCGTACTGCGCGTACGAAGTCCACACCTTGGTGCCGTTTACCAGGTAGTCGTCACCGTCGAGCTCGGCCCGGGTGGACAACGAAGCGAGATCGGAACCGGCGCCCGGCTCACTGAAGCACTGGCACCAGATTTCGTCGGCGTTGAGAATCGACTTCAGGTAGCGTTTTTTCTGGGCTTCGCTGCCGTGCTCGATGATCATCGGGCCGACCATGCTCAGGGCCAGCAGGTTGACCAGCTGCGGCGAGCCCGCACGGGCCAGCTCTTCCTGGAAGATGATCTGCTCGACCAGCCCGACCCCCTGGCCGCCGTACTCGGCGGGCCAGGAAAGCCCGCACCAACCGTCCTCGTACAAGCTCTTCTGCCAGGCCCTGCCCACGGCGACCTTTTCGTCCAGGGCCAGGCCCTTCAAGCGCGGTATCGAGCCGTCGCTGCCGCGCTGTTCAAGCCAGCTACGCAAACGGCCGCGGAAAGCTTCCTGTTCGTCGCTGTAACCGAAATCCATCAGCCCACCTCTACCAGTATTTTGCCAGCGCCGCGGCAAGCCGCACGCTCAAAGGCTTTCTCGCCGTCGGCGGCACTTTTCCTGCCAGCTCAAGGTCGGTATTGCATATGCCCGCTATGCGGGTGCTCACCCCCACGAGGCCATCCCCCGAAAGGGGGCGCTCCCGGTCACGCTGCAAGCGCACGAGGGAATTATCGAGAACAAGGGCTAGCACGACGTATTTTACCCGCCCCCGGGGTCACCGGAAACGATTACCTATCCAGCCATGACTCCACGGTGCTTGCAACGCGGCTCCTTCGTGGCTTAAATGGAAGTGAGCCTGCAAAAGCTTGATGAACGACCCAGACCAACCCCCATCGCCGGCACCGGCTATCCTGACTTTCGGCCAGCGACAACGAATCCAGTGAGCGATACTACAGCCTTGTTGACGGCCATCGGGCTGTTGCTGGTCAACGCCTGCTTCGTGGCCGCCGAGTTCGCTATCGTCACCGTGCGCCGGAGCCGGGTAGAAACCCTCGTCCGCAACGGCCGGCGGCGAGCAGCCGTGTTGGAAAAAGTTCTCAACGATCTTGATCGCCACATAACCGCCGGCCAGCTCGTGATAACAGCAGCCAGCCTCGCCATAGGCTGGCTGGCAGAACCGGCGCTCGCCAGCAAGATCGAACAACTGCTGGCGCCTGCCGGTCTCGCCTCTCCCGCTTTTGTTCACCTGCTCGCCCTGCTGCTGGCCTTCTTATTGATCACCGTGACACTGGTAATAGCCGGTGAGCTGGCGCCCAAGTTTCTCGGCCTGCGCCGTACCGAGAAAGTGGCAATGTGGATGTCACCGCCGCTGCATCTTGTGGCCCGCCTTTCGTCGCCACTGCTCGCGGTGATGAACCGCCTCGCCCAGGGCCTGCTTTCGATGGTCAGCGTGACCGAGGCCGACCACGAGTACGAATCCATGAGCGCCGAGGAACTACAGATTTTCCTGGCCGAACCTTCCACTCTCGGCCGCTTGTCAATCAGCAACCGGCGCCTGCTGGGAAACCTGATCGAGTACTCTGACCACAACGCGCGGCAGGTAATGATCGCCCGCGACCAGATCGATTTTATCTCGCTCGAACGCAGCCTCGAAGAAAACATGACCATCATCCACGAGACCAGCCATACCCGTTATCCACTGTGCGAAACCGGGTTGGATAGCGTCGTGGGTATGATTCACATCAAGGATCTGTTTCACCGCGCCAACAGCCTGCAGTCTTCAGAAGACCTGCGGCTGCTCCAACACGAGATGCAGTTTGTACCCGAAACCCAGGCCATCGACGTGCTTCAGCGGAACTTCCAGCGCCGCCGGGCCCACATGGCCCTGGTGGTGGACGAGTACGGCGTGCCTACCGGACTGGTCACGCTTGAAGATGTGCTCGAAGAACTCGTCGGCGAAATACAGGACGAGTTTGACGCCGACGAAGAAGCCAAGATCCTGCACACCGACGACGGCAAACTGATCGATGGCATGCTCCTGGTCGAAGACCTCTGCCGCGAGCTCGACATCGAAGACACTGGCGGCGATTCAGATACCGTGGGTGGCTACGTTACAGACCAGCTGGGCAGAATCGCCCGCGCTGGTGACCTGTTTGAAATAGGCGATTACCACGGCCGCGTCAGCGAGATGCAGGGCCGGCGCATAGCCCGCGTTCTACTCGCGCCCGCGCCGGGACAGGAACCCGCTGGCGTTGGAGAGCCGGCGGCCGAAGATTCCCCCGCCAGCGACGATCCCCCCGCCAGCGACGATCCCGCCTGACGCAGCACCTGTTGCGCCGATCGATCAGCCGCCGATGACCAGCTGCTCAAAAGCGCGGCCGGTAAACCACCAGGTACCAAGCGCGAGCGTAGTGGCCGCGCCCACCCTGGTCAGCCCCCTCACGGCTGGAACCCCGCCCGCACGCCGGGCAAAGCCTTGGGCAAAACCGAGCAAGGGCCACATCAAGGAAAGTGCCGCCAACTGTCCCAGCTCTACGCCGACGTTGAAGCCCACCAGCGCCGAGAGGATCGATGCCTGCGCGCGACTGTCTTCGAGCAGTGCACCCGCAAAACCAAAGCCATGCAGCAGTCCGAACACGACCGCGCAGAACCAGCGCAGGCGGCCGGGCCTGTCGCTGCCGCCGAGCAGGCGAAAGTAGCAAGCCGAGAACACCGCCATCCCGAGCATGCTCGTTGCCGAAACGGCGAGCAGGCCCAGGCCCGCGGGAAGCGCCAGGGCCGCTATGAGCAATGGCGTCCAGCGCGTAAGTGTTGAAGAGCGGCCGCCGGCCAGCCAGGCGTTCTCCACCGACACTATAATTATCGACAACGCTATCAGTGCCTCGACAGCGTGCGCGTCCGGGCGCAGCAGGCCGGTCACGGTCAAGCCCAGGGTCAGGCTGTGAGCAAGCGTAAAGCCGGTGACCACCGCCAGCATTTCCTTGAACGCCGTGCCGCCGAGCAGCAAGGCCAGCAGGAACACCAGGTGGTCGTACCCGCCCACGGCGTGGAGAAAACCACTGCCCACGAAATCGTCCCAGGACGACGATGAAGCCTGTTCCTGCGACCGGCCGGGGCTTGCTTGCGTCCAGCTGCGCCGCCCCGCGCCGAGCAGGAACTCGTGCTCTTTGCCCTCGGCGTCAAACAACCGCCCCATGTTCATATGCTGGGGGAGCAACGGTGCCAGCAAGTCGCTGCGTATGGCCAACTGGCCCCGGGCCGGGCAGTCGAGCTCCCACTCGAACAGGGCAAGATCAGGCGACCCCGCCAGGCGACGGGCCGAGTGAGCCTTGCAGCGGTGGCCGTCTACCGTGACCGCCAACTGGGACGCGAGCTGCACGGGCATTCTTCCACCGGACAGCTGTGCCCCACTGCGATAACGTTCAAGATCGAAAGATCGCAAGCGCAAGCGCGCGCTTAACTGCGTGCCACTTTCGCCCCTGCTGACCCACCAGCGCGACCACGACATGCTGCGATCATGGGCCCGGGCGGGGTCGGCCTCCCACAGCACGCCAGACACCAGGAAGACCAGCAGGCCGATGACGATCAGTCCGCCGGGCGGCGACCGTCGAACCAGGGTCACCGGTAGTCCTCGGAAATTTCGACGCTCGCCCGGCGCTTCATGCGGTCTATGTAAGCCCTCAGGGCGTCGTCCCCTGCGCGGCGGCGGTACTCGCTCAGCACCTGCACCCTGCTCTTCTCAAACGTCGGCTCGGCCGCCTGCACGCGCCCCAGAAGTCGCAGCAACCGCGAGCCACCAACACCGGGCAGAACCTTACTGTACTCACCTTCGGCGAGACCCATGGCGGTGCGAACCGCGGTGGGTCCGAGGTAGTCGCGCAGCTTCGCCGGCGGCAGCGGCTGGGCAGGCAGGGGCAGCGCCGATCGGTCGGCCAGCTCACGGGCCACCAGCTCTGCTGACTCTCCCGTGCGCAAGCGGGCAAGCGCCTTGTCTGCACGCAGCGCATGATCCAGGCCGACTCGCCCACTGCTGAAGAACATCTGCTCGACCAGCAGGCGCGGCGAGGAGCGGAAGTAGTCACGGTTGTCCTCGAAAAACTCCCGCAGTTGCTCGTCACCAGGGTCGAGGTCGCTGCTGTCGGTCACCACCGAATCAACCACCGCCGACACCAGCGCCTTGCGGGCCGCCGGGTCGCGGCCGACCAGGCCCAGTTCGACTGCCCTGCCCAGCAGCAGGGCCTCATCGACCATGCGATCGAGCACTCTCTGCCGATCTTCAAGAGTAACGACGCGCTCTTCGGCGGCCAGGCCAGCGGCCAGCCGTTCCAGGTCCTCGACCAGAAGCTCCCTGCCGTTCACCGTAGCCGCGACGCCGGGCGCCAGCCCCGGGCTGTGCCTCGAACCCCCGGTCATCAATCCGGCTGCGGTCATGAACACGCCCGCGGCCAGACCCAGCAACACCGCGATCGTCGACCATCGTGCCTCCCCGGGCCCCACAGTGTCGCCGTCTTTCACAGCTGCGGCATTAGCGCGCGCCGCTGACCGCAGCAAACGCGCCGCTCCGCCCCGGTCACTGGACTGCGCGACGCGTTCGCGGCTACATATCGGGATACTCGAAAGCCGGAGGAGCACTTGATAGCCTTTGACCTGACCGACGAACAGAAACAGTTACGCGAAACCGCGAGAGACTTTACGGCCAAAGAAATCATTCCCGTAGCGGGACGTTACGACGAAGCCGAGGAGTTTCCGACAGAGGTCCTGCGCAAAGCCTGGGACGTTGGCCTGATGAATCTCGAGATCCCCGTCGAGTACGGCGGCGTCGGCCTCGGCGTGCTCGACGCGGTCGTGGTGATGGAAGAAATCAACTTCCGCGGGTCGGGCGGCGGGACCATAATGACGGCCCATGGACTGGCCTCCCCGCCCCTGCCCATAGCCGGCACTGCAAAGCAGCAGCAGCACCTCCCGGGCGCCCCCTGCACC
>JACNKC010000022.1 GCA_014382245.1 Pseudomonadota bacterium
CGAGGCCATGTCGCCGTGGATCGTGCCGTAGCCGAGCAGCAGCTCGGTCTTGTTGGAGGTGCCCAGCACCAGCGCCCCGCGGGCGGCCGAAAGATCGTAGAGCACGGTCATGCGCTCGCGCGCCATCTTGTTGCCCCTACGCAGGCGCGACGCGTCGGGCACACGCTCAAAGTAGGCGTCGACCTGCGCGCTGATGTCCAGCTCGGTGGTCTCCATGCCGGTGGCCTCGGCCACGGCCAGCGCATCGGCAAGGCTGGCACCGCTCGAGCTGCTGTAGGGCATCATCACGCCCAGCACCTTGTCGCCACCCAGGGCGCGCACCGCCAGTGCGGCCGACACGGCCGAGTCGATGCCACCGCTCAGGCCCAGCACCACGCTCTCGAGGCCCACCCGTCGAACCTCGTTGCGGACGAAGCTGACCAGCACCTTCTCCACCAACGGGCAGTCAAGGGCAGGAAAGCCCGGTGGAGTGCCGGCTGGAGCAGGGGCCTGTTCAGCTTTCATCCTCACCGCCCTTGGCAAACAACTTGTCGGTGCTCAGCGGCCGGGGATTACGGCGTTTTTCCGGGGCCTGGCGACTGCCGTCGGGACGCGAATCGTCCTCGCGGGAGTTGCCGCCCTGGGCTTTGCCCGAGTGAGCCGACTTGCCGCGATTCTCGTCGCGATCGTTCCAGCCGCGCCGCTCGCCACGATCTTCGCGACCGAAGGAGCGCGGCCCACCAGTGCGGTTATCACGCCGGTCGTCACGGCGGTCGTCGCGCCGGTCGTCTCGGCGAAATCCACCGCCGCCGCCACGCCTGTCGTTGCCGCCAAAGGACCGACGGTCCTGACCACCCTTGTTGTAGCCGCCACGGTCATCGCGCCGGTCGTCGCGCCGGTCGTCTCGGCGAAATCCACCGCCGCCGCCCGCACCCGGGCGCCTGTCGTTGCCACCGAAGGACCTGCGGTCCTGGCCGCCCTTGTTGTAACCGCCACGGTCATCACGGCGGTCGTCACGTCGGTATCCACCGCCGCCACCTTCGCGCCGGTCGTTGCCGCCAAAGGACCGACGGTCCTGGCCACCCCTGTTGTAGCCCCCACGGTCGTCGCGGCGGTCGTCACGTCGGTCGTCACGTCGGAATCCACCACCGCCGCCTTCACGTCGGTCGTCACGCCGGTCGTCACGACGGAAGCCGCCGCCACCTTCGCGCCGGTCATCACGCCGGTCGTCACGACGGAAGCCGCCGCCACCTTCGCGCCGGTCATCGCGCCGGTCGTCACGTCGGAATCCACCACCGCCGCCTTCACGCCGGTCATCGCGCCGGTCGTCACGTCGGAATCCACCACCGCCGCCTTCACGTCGGCCTTCGCGCCGGTCCTCACGGCGCCCGGCGTCGCGGCCCGCGTGTGCAGGCTTCAAGGCTGGGCGTTCGCGCAGCCTCGAATACTCGTTGATGACAAGATCCATGTCCTCGTCCCTGAGCAGGGGGTTCTTCAACCTGCGGCGCCGTACCGAGTCTTCGCCCAATGGCGCCGAGATGAGATCGTCTTCGAACAGGGCCGCCCTGGTTATGATCGCGCCCGAGGGGTCGATGATCGACGAGCCGCCCCAGTAAACGTGACCGTCCTCGTTGCCGCAGCGGTTGGCGTGCACCACGTACAGGCCCAGGTTGCGGGCCATGGCGCGATTCCAGTTTTCCCAGTGCTGGCCGTTCTGGCCCGCGTCGAGCTTGACCGCGCTGTCGTCTGGCGGCCCCTGCCCCTTGCTGTCTTCGGATTTCCCTGCCTTCTTGCCGGCGGTCTTGTCACCAGCGTTAACTCCCACCACCGGACTGGCCGAGGGTACGATTATGATCGACGCGCCGTCGAGCCCTGCGACCATGGCCGCGCTGGGATGAAGCATGTCTTCGCAGATGAGCAGCGCGATGCGGCCGTGGCGACTGTTGAACGCCTGTATGCGCTGGCCGCGCGCAAAGTAGCGCTGCTCGTCGAACATACCGTAGGTGGGCAGGTACACTTTGCGATGCACGCTGAGCACGCGGCCCGCTTCGAAAAACACGCTCGAGTTGTAGAAACAGTGGTCGCGGGTTTCCTCGACCAGGCCCACCACCAGCGAAATGTCCTTCGACAGCTCGGCGAGTTCGGTCATGGTCTCGCTCGTGCGCTCGAGGGCAACGTCGGGCACGGTGTCCTTGAGCCGGTAGCCGGTCAGGCTGAGCTCGGGGAACACCAGTATGTCGATACCCTGTTCCAAGGCTTCGGCGATAAGTTTTTTGTGAGTTTCGAGGTTGGCCTTGAGGTCGCCGAGAACCGGCGAAAACTGCGCAACTGCGATACGAGGCCCGCTACCGGGCCGCCTTACGGCATTTTCCATTGTCTTTTCTCCCGCGCAGTCGCTTTCACTGCACCTGCGGCCGGCCCGCTATCGGCCTTCCGCTATCAATGGGGGTCATCCCCCCTGTTCTGATGGCCCGGCGACGCTTTCTTTCGCGCCGGTCTGCCGTGGTCCACGCTCATCCATGCCGGGTCCCGCCCGGCTGCTTGCGCTTAGTGTCTTGTCCGTCTCTTGTCCGTCTACTGCCCGAATGCTGCCCGGTCACTTGCCGGGGCTCCGCAGGGGCACGGTACTCTCTTGTTATCGTTGACTAAACACCATTTTGCCCGCTGCGTCCAGCGGTCTTCCCTCAACCGTCCACGCGGCCTAGTTTGGCAGTATGCCAAAAGTCAAAGGATGCGTGAAAACCGACAAGGGTGCCGTGGCGCTCAACGACTACGAACTGGGCGATCCCGGGCCGGGCCAGGCGCTGGTAAAAATGGCACTGTCGACCATCTGCGGGTCGGACATACACATCGTTGACGACATCGACGATGTACCCGCCGGCATGCCTATGGGCCACGAGGCGGTAGGCGTCGTCGAGGCCGTGGGTGACGGTGTCGACCGCTTCAAACCCGGCGACCGCGTGGTGACCTGCTGCCTGTCGAGCTGTGGCAGCTGCGAGCAGTGCGTAGACGGCAACCTCAACGTGTGCCGGACCTTCGGCGCGCCGATGAACCTGCTGTTCGGCTGCCAGGGCGAAGCCTACATGGCCAACGGGGCAGACCAGAGCATGGCAATCATCCCCGACGGCATGAGCGACCGGCAGGCTATCTTTGCCGCCGACATCATGAGCACCGGCTTCGGCGCCATCGAGCGCGCGGGCGACGTGGAAGGCAAGACGGTAGCCATCTTCGCCCAGGGCCCGGTGGGACTCTGCGTGACGGCTGCCGCCAAGTTCTACAAGGCCGGGCGCATCATCACCGTGGAGTCGATCCCCGAACGCGTGGCCATGTCGCGGCAACTGGGCGCCGACGAGGTCTTTGACCCCGGTACTGCCGTTGAGTCGATCCTCGAAGCCACCGACGGGGTGGGCGCCCACGTGGCGGTCGAAGCCCTGGGCAAGCAGGTCACCTTCAGCAACTGCCTGGCCTCCACGCGCATGGGCGGCACCATAAGCTCGGTGGGTGTGTACGGAGGCATCGAAGAGCTGACCGTGCCCACCGACGGAAACTTCATTCACCGAAACATAGTCACCACGCTGTGCCCGGCCGGACGCGAGCGACTCGAGCACCTGCTGGGCATAATCGAGTCGGGACAGGTAGACCTCGAACCACTGCTCACCCACGAGCACAGTCTCGACGACATAGTGGCCAGCTACGACACCTTCCGGGCTCACGATGACGGCGTACTCAAAATCGCCATATCCTGAGGGCCCCCGGGAGGGGGGTATCCGACGCCTCCCCTTTTTGTGAAATGAGTGCTTGGTGGAAATCGGCGCGGGTACGGCGGCTGCGCAGCCGCTTGTCCGACGTGCAAGGCCTGCTGTATCCGCTCGTGAACGCCTTCATCCGGGCCTGGGTGGCCGTGCTGCACCGCCGCGGGCGTTTCGAAGAACACGGCCCGCTGTTTGATTACATCCGCGAGGGCCGACCCTGCATCGTCACCGCCTGGCACCAGGACGTGTTCCTGACGATGTTTTCGCTCTTTCGCCATACCCGGCGCGGTTGGCCCCTGCTATTCATGGTCGGCCACAACCGCGTTGGCACGCTGGGCGCCTACCTGTTGCAGCGCTTCGGTGTCGACTGCGTGGCCGGCTCGAGACGCGAGCGCGGCACGGCCGCCGTAGAGGAGCTGGCCCGGCGCGCGGTGGCCGAAAACAGGTCGGTGGTTATCATGGCCGACGGCTCACGCGGGCCGTCGCAGGAGGCACGCTGGGGTTCGTTACACCTGGCGGCTATAAGTGGTCTTCCGCTGCTGGCGGTTCGCAGCTGGGGTGACAGGATTACCGTGCTCGACAGTACATGGATGAAACTGGCGCTGCCCCACTTGTCGGGCCGCGTGGTGACGGTGAGCGCCGAGCCCATCCTGGTGCCCGGCCACGCCCGCGACAGCGAAGCGCTGGCTCCCAGCAGGCAGCAACTACAGCAACGACTCGACCTGCTTAGCGAAGAAGCCGATCGACTGGTGGGCGTCTGAATCCATGCGCGACCGGCAGCGAAAGGCGCAGGGGCCCACGGCCTGGCTGGTTTTTCCCGTCGTCATGACGGCGGGCCTGCTGGCGACCGACCGCTCGCTGGCCGCTGGCTGGTCGCTGGTGATCGTGCTCGCGGCGGTGCAGCTGGGCGCCGCCCTAGCGATTGCCATACTCGAACGCGTTGTTCCCCTGCACGCCGAATGGAACCGTGCGCGCGGCGACATCGCCACCGATTTTGGTCACGCCATGGTCTCGGGCAACCTGCTGCCCGAGCTGAGCAAGCCTGCCCTGCTCACCGCCGGCGCGGCGCTGGCCGCCTGGATTGCTTCGACCACGAACATAACCGGCCCCTGGCCACAGTACTGGAACACCTGGGCGCAACTGGCACTGGCGCTGGTCGTCGGTGAGTTCGGGCAGTACTGGGTGCACCGCGCCGAGCACGAGCGCGAGTTTCTCTGGCGCTTTCACTCGGTGCACCACAGCGCCCAGCGACTGTACTGGCTCAACGCGGGGCGTTTTCACCCGGTGGACTTCATGCTGCTGTTCGTCGCCTGGTACCTGCCGCTGGTGGCGCTGGGCGCCGGCGAGCAGGTGATAGTGCTGTTCGCGGTGTTCACCGCCATCCACGGCATGTTTCAACACGCCAACGTGCGCCTGCGACTGGGCCCGCTCAACTGGATATTCTCCATGGCCGAACTGCACCGCTGGCACCACTCGACCAGGGTCGAAGAGGCCAACAGCAACTACGGCGCCAACCTTATTGTCTGGGACGTGTTGTTCGGCACACGATTTTTGCCCAGCGACCGCGAGCCGCCAAGCCGCATAGGCATTGAGGCCATGCCTGGTTTTCCGCCCGGCTACCTCGCCCAGCTGCTCGTGCCACTACGCTGGCGACAGGTAGTGGCCGAGAGTGCCGGCGCGACGGCTCCACCCCCCGACCCCGACACCGGCCCCGGGGCAAGAGAGAACAACAGATGAGTTCGCTGGTGCTGATGAAAATACTCGAATCGGCACCAGCGCGTTACGAGGCTGGCATGAGGCTTCTCAGCCTCGGAGCAATACCACGAGCGCAGCAACGGGCAGCGTCGCTCGCCGTGCCCACGCCCAACACCCGCGTACTCGAGCTGGGCTGCGGCACGGGCGCATACACTCGTGCGCTGCTAGCGGCCGGAGCGCGGGTGGATGCCATCGACCACGACCCCGCCATGCTTGAGCAGGCGGCGCTCAGCCTGGCAACACCACTCGCGCAGGGCACGCTCGTGCTCCGCGAAACAACGGCCGCGGAGACCGACGCGCTGGCCGACGACAGCTACGACAGCGTCACCGCCAGCCTGGCGCTGTCCGAGATGTCGGGGGACGAACGCGCGTGGCTGCTGCGGCAGGCGTCGCGGGTGGTCAAGCCCGACGGACAGGTGGTAATCGTAGACGAGCTGCGACCGAAGCTGCGGTGGCAACGCCTGTTGCTCGTGGCCACGCGCTGGTTTACCGCGGCGCTGGCCTGGCTTGTCACCGGCTCCACCTCGCAGGTGATAGCCGACCTGGAGGGCGAACTGGGGGCCGCGGGCCTCGAGGTTTTTGACGAGAGCCGTTCGATGCTGGGCAGCCTGGCCGTTGTCGCGGCGCGACGGTGCGAGAGGGCCGAGCGCGCGCCCCTGGAACAGGAGGCCGCGTGATGGCAAACACGGCAATCCTGCGCGACGTGGCCCAGGCTGTCCTGCGCCTGTTCCCCTGGCCCACCGAGCCCGGCCTGAGGACCGTGGGCACGCCCGGGCCGGAGAGCCCGGTCATTATAACCGGCAATTACGATCTCACCGTGCGCCGCGTGCTCGCGGCCCTGCGCGGCCTGGACGCCTGGGTGGTCGTGGCATCGTCGCGAGGAATAAACGTGTGGTGCGCCGCCGCCGGCGGAATGCTCAGCACCGCCCAGGTGATAACGGCGCTGAAGACCTCGGGCATCGAACAACGCGTCAGTCAACGCCGTGCGCTGCTGCCGCAGCTCGCGGCCACCGGCGTTGAAGCACGCGAGGTCGCGCGACGCAGTGGTTGGAAACTCCGCTTCGGGCCGGTCTACGCCGAGGACCTGCCGCGCTACCTGGCCGCCGGCTCGCGCAAAGACGATTCGATGAGACGGGTGCGCTTCGCAACCCGCGAGCGACTGGAGATGGCCTGCGCCTGGGCAGGCCCCGCCTCCATACTGCTGGCCCTGGTTGCGGCCTTTTTTCGCCCGGCCTGGGCAATTCCCTTGGTCGTGCAATCCTGGGCGATCGCGATCATGGTGTTCATGGTCTACGACCGGCTGCCCGGTGGTGAGATGATAACCCGTCGCAGGTGGCTGCTGACCTGGCCGCTGGCGGCCGGCCTGTCTGCGCTGGTCGCGGCTCTTTTCTCGGGTGGAACGGCGGCCGTCGCTGCCGCCGTCGTGTCGGCAACCGCGCTGCTCGCCCTGCTGACCTTTGATTTCGACGGCTCGACACCGATCGAAGGAGGATCGCACTTTGACTCCAGGGACTGGGCCATCACCCTGGATACGGATCTCTGCAAGGGCGTTTACTCCTGCTGGGAGGTCTGCCCCGAGGCCTGTTTCGAAAAGCTCGAAGACACGCGCAAAGTCGAGATCTCCCAGCACCAGCGCTGCGTGAAATGCGGAGCCTGCGTCGTGCAGTGCCCCCAGGACGCATTGTTCTTTACCGACCAGGAAGGCCGGCGAATCGACCCGGCCGTGATACGGCGCTTCAAGCTCAACTTGATCGGCAGCCGCGGCGTTGATACCGGCAGCGACCCTGGCGTCTAGCGCCCAGGGAAGCTGAAAAGGGGTCCGCCCTGCGTCACCGCAGGCAGCCAGCCGCCGGTTCATTCACTCCCCTCGCGGACCCCGTAGCAACTTTGTTCCACCTGGTTGCAACACTTGCAACGACTGTGTGCCAATATTGTGCATAAGAACTATGGTGGCGGGTCCCGGATGCCGCCTTCCGAGACCCGCCACCCGGTCGCTGTCAGCCAGCGCAGCCGTCTATACATCCACCGAAGCGAGCCCGGCAACGCTTGAGTCCCTTGCGGGCTGCAACAGAGCAGTCCCGCGCGCAGGTCACCCGCTCCTCACCATGAAGCCCACGGCAAGCTTGCAGGCACTGCCGCCCGCGATGCTTGACCGCCGACAGGCAGCGCCGCATTCCCTTTGCACAATCCGCCCTGCATTCCCTGTCGCCGGTAGGGTCGCAATAATCAACCGGCCCCGCGTCCACCGGCCCGGCAGCGTCCGGCGTCATAGCCGGCGGAGACAAGGGCTTCTGGGACAACGCTCCGGAAAGCGCGGCCCCGGGCTGCGAATCGTGCTGAAACCGGGGGAGATGGTAGTTGCACAGATCGTCACAGCTCTCGGGGCCGCAAAGTCGCCGGCAAACCGGCTGGCCGACGCGGCAGCGTTTTCTCGCCTTGGCGAGGACCTCGCTGATGCAACGCCGGCGGCACTCGGTTTGACTTGAGCGCGAGTCGAGTTGCCCGCACCTGGCCTTACACACGCGGGCCTGGTTCCACGCGTTTTCCAGGCACATGCGCCGGCGCTTGTTGCAGGCCTGGTAACACTCGCGTTGATGCCCGGCACAGCGAAGCTCGCAGAGCTCGCTGTCGTGGGGCGAGCACAGCTGCTGGGCCGAGGTAGCCGCCACGGCCGCCGAAGCCGGCGCCACGGCCGGGCCAAGCGAAGTGGCCAGGAACAGCAGAAGCACCGAGCCGCAGACAGCGCGAACTTGATTGATTTGGTACATTTTCTCCATTTTTTCTCTCCTTTCCGTAGGGGTAGAGACGGTTACCCCCCCTTACGGGGTAAATTAAGCTCTTGCTGTAACCGCCCTTATTTGGGATAATATTCCCAATAGTCAGCTACAGTCAAGCGCGAAATTCACAAAATCGTGAACCTGTGTAGAAAGTCCTTGGAAATACGGGCTTTCAGGCTATGCTCAAAAATTGGGAACATGAGCCCACAAAGTGACAAAACATCGGGGGGACCCCTTTCGGCGGCCATGCTGCGGCTGCTCAAGCCGCTGGTGCGGCTGCTGCTGCGCAAGGGTATGCCCTACGGCGCCTTTGCCGACCTGGCCAAGCGGGTTTACGTGGACACGGCCCGCGACGAGTTTGCCATAGAGGGGCGCAAGCAGACCGCCTCGCGGGTGTCGATACTTACCGGGCTGTCGCGCAAGGAAGTTTCGCGGGTGAGCGCCCTGCCCGACCCCGACGACCAGGGAGCCTCGGACCGTTACAACCGGGCCGCGCGGGTTATAAGCGGCTGGGTCCGCGACGAGCGCTTCGCCAACGAACTGGGTGATCCCGCGCTGCTGCCGCTTGAAAGCGACGAGCAGCTATCGTTCTCCCAGCTCGTGAAGATCCACAGCGGCGACGTTCCCGTGCGCGCACTGCTCGATGAGCTGCAGAGGATAGGCGCGGTCGAGGCTGACGGAAAGGGAAACGTTCGCCTGCTTGCACGCGCCTACGTGCCGGGCGGCGGCGACGCCGACAAGCTGGCCATCCTGGGCATGGACGTGGCCGACCTCGTGTCGACCATCGATCACAACATGCAGTGCGACGCCGACGACCTGTTTTTTCAGCGCAAGGTCAGCTACGACAACATGCCCATCGACCCCGACGGCGAGCTCAGGAGCCTGGCCGCCGAGCGTGCGCAAACGTTACTCGAAGAACTCGACCAGTGGATGTCAGCGCGCGACCGCGACGCGAGCCCGGGGGTGAAAGGCCATGGACGCATGCGGGCAAGCCTGGGCGTATACTACTACGAAGAAGAGCTGCCCGAAGAGACGACAGGCGACACGGCTAAAGACGAAAAGGAGCCATCATGAAACACCAAGCGGCCATACAAGCACGACCTTTGCCCAATCGCCTGGCCGACCGCGGGCGCGCTTTGCTGCCTGGCTTGCTGGCTGCCCTGCTGTCGGTGGCGCTGCCCGCGGCGCTGCTCAGCATGGCCGGCTGCCAGGGGGCTAGCTTTGATTTTGGCGGTGGCGTTGGCGGCAGCGGGCTGGTCTGGGGCCCCATGGGTGATGAGCCGAGCTGCGATGACCTGCTCGTAGACCAGGTCTGCTTCGACAGCTCGACCGCCGTGGTGACCGTAAACGGCGAGCCCGCCAGCATTGATGACCTGGAACCCGGCATGGTGCTGGCCGTCGAAGGCGAGCTCAACGAGGCCGGCGACGCGGGCACCGCAGCGGTGGTGGACTACAACAGCCTTCTCACCGGCACGATCGAAGGAGAACCGGACCTCGCTAACGCCGCGTTGCAGGTGCTGGGCGACACCCTGCTGCTCGACAAGGAAAGCCGGCTGGTGGGCTTCGCGCTGTCGGCCGGGTCAGCCGGACTCCACGTAGAAGTGAGCGGACTGGTCGACGCTGGCGGCATGATAAGGGTGACGCGCATAGCCAGGCGACCCGGCGTTTCTACCGAGCTGACTACCGCGGGCACGCTGCACCTGCTCGACGCTGGGGCGCAGACTTTCCGCGTGCGCGGCCTTGAGATCGACTACTCGTCGGCCATCATAAGCGGCACAGGCGCCAGCCCGGCTAACGGGCTGTTGGTGCGCGTAACCCTGGCCGGTGCGCCCTCGTCGGGCTCGGCCGTGGCCACCCGCATACGCCTCGTCGAGCCGCTGCGGGACCGACTGGCCAATCAATCAGTCGTGCTCAAGGGGCTGGTTACTTCCTTGCAGCCCGACCTCAAAAGCCTGGTGCTCGACCGGGCCCACAGCGTGCGTATCGGCAAGGATACCGAGTTCGTGGGCAGCAGGGCCGATGAGCTGGCCGTTGACCAGCGGCTGCGCGTAAAGGGCCGCATCACCGACAGCAAGTCCATACTCGCACTGGTGGTTGAGAAGCTGCCCGACGCGTTGCCCTACGAGGTCTCGCCCGCGCCGCTCCCCTGAAGGAGCTCGCCCGGAAGCAGGCGCGTCAGCCGGTAAAGAAACTCAGCGAGCGATCGGCCAGGGCCACCACCGGTCGCCACCACACGCCGAACACCAGCGTGGCAACCGCCAGCACGCCCACCAGCACACCGTTGTGCCTGTCGGCCACGAACCCCGGTGCGTCTTCGGCTGGCTGGTCGAGGTACATGCTGCGCACGATGCGCGCGTAGTAGTACAGCGACACCACCGAGTTGAGTCCGCCCACGACGGCGAGCACCCACATCTCCTGGCGGATGATGGCGGCAAACAGGTAGAACTTACCGATGAAGCCCGCGAAGGGAGGCAGTCCGGCCAGCGACAACATGAAGATGAGCATGGCCGCCGCGGGCAGCGCTCCACCACGCCAGGCCAGCCCCTTGAAGCCTTCGATGTCTTCGCGCCCCGATTGGTTGAGCACCATGAGCAACACGGTGAAGGCGCCCAGGTTCATGATGTAGTACACCACCATGTAGAACATCATGGCTTGCAAGCCGTCGTCGGCCATCACAACGAAGCCCATCAGCATGTAGCCGGCGTGGGCAATCGATGAGTAGGCGAGCAGGCGTTTTATGTTGTCCTGCCTCAAGGCCGCGACGTTGCCCAGGGTCATCGTCACCATCGAGGCCACGACCAGCAGCGACTGCCAGTCCACGCCAGCGGCGGTGAGCCAGTTGCCGTCGCCATCGTAAGCCGACACCGCCGGGTAGAAAAAGCGGATCATCATCGCGAAGCCGGCGGCCTTTGAGCCCACCGACAACAGGGCGGTGACCGGCAGCGGCGCGCCCTCGTAAACGTCGGGGCTCCACATGTGAAACGGCACCATGGCTATCTTGTAGCCCACGCCCGCGAGCACCAGCACCAGCGCGAGGTAGATCACCGGTTGCGCTCCCGCTACGACGGCTCCATCGACACCGCCGCTGCCCAGGCCTGCCATGACCTGCGAGATGGCCGCGTAGTCGAGCGAGCCCGCGAGGCCGTAAACGAGGCTCATGCCGTACAGCATCGCGCCCGAAGCTACGCCGCCGTAGACGAGGTACTTGAGCGCGGCCTCGGCCCCGCGGCGGCTGCCACGGATAAAACCGGTGAGCACGTAAGACACCTGGCTCACGAACTCCAGCGCGAGGTAAGCCATGAGCATGTTGGTGGCCGAGGCCATGTAAAACATGCCCAGCGTCACCGAGAGCAGCAGCGCGTAGTACTCGCCCGGGTGCTCGTCGCGCATTTCGTTGGAACCCAGCGACATCCAGACGGCCCCGAAGCCGGCCAGTCCCAGCAGTAACTTGAAGAAAATCGAGAAGCCGTCGAGGGCCACCATGCCACTGAACAGCAGGCCTTGCTGTCCACCCGACTGCATCGCCACCAGGCAGGTCACGGCCGCGGTTATGACCAGGGCCAGCTCTCCGAGCACGGCCTTGCGCTTGACGACCAGCTCGAGCAGGAACAAGCCCACGACGCCCACGGCCAGCAGGGCCTCGGGCAGGCTGAACGGCAGGCTCTGTATGTTGCTCAGGTTCATGCGACTCTATTCCGTCTTGCTATATCCAGTTCCGCGACCAACCGTCAGGGAAGCACGTCCAGCGGCAGCGACGCCAGCGGGGGCACGGCCGAAAGAACGGTGTTGTTGATGGCGGTGAGCGAGGTGTTGATCAGGTCAAGTACCGCGTGCGGGTACACGCCCAGCACGATGACAATAACAGCCAGCGGCGCCAGCATGACGATTTCGCGCGCGTTGACATCCGGCATCGACGCGTACTCCTCGTTGACCGGCCCCAGCCACACCCGCTGCAGCATCCACAGCATGTAGCCGGCCGTGAGCACCACGGCGCTGGCCGCCACGATGGCCAGTGCCGGGCTGTACTGCCACGCGCCGAGCAGCACCAGCACCTCGGAGATAAAGGCCGACAGGCCGGGCAGCCCCATGGCAGCAAAAAACGCGATCACCATGATGCCCGTGTACACCGGCATCACCGATGCCAGTCCGCCAAAACCGTCGATGCGGCGATGGTGGGCACGGTCATAAACGACACCGACCAGCAGAAAGAGCATGGCGGTGATGGTGCCGTGGTTGAACATCTGCAGCACCGCGCCGTTGATGCCCTGCACGGTCATGGTGGCCATGCCCAGCATGACGTAGCCCATGTGCGAGATAGATGAATAGGCCACGAGCTTCTTCATGTCGGTCTGGGCCATCGCGCACAGCGCACCGTAAACAATGTTCCAGGTACCGAGCGCCGCCAGTGCCCAGAACGCCATGTCCTGGGTAGCCAGGGGGAGCATCGGGTAGCAGAAGCGCAGGATCCCGTAAGTGCCCATCTTGAGCAGCACGCCCGCCAGGATGACCGATATGGCGGTGGGCGCTTCCACGTGGGCGTCGGGCAGCCAGGTGTGAAACGGGAAGGCGGGGATCTTGATAGCGAAGCCGATGAACAGCGCCAGCCAGGTCCAGGTCTGGAAGGTACGCGAGTAGGTGCCCGCGTTGTCCATCAGGACCAGCATGTCGAAGGTGTGGGGCTCGTTGTAGAAGTACAGCGCCAGCATGGCGATCATCATCAACACCGAGCCGGCCAGCGTGTACAGGAAGAACTTGATCGCCGCGTACTCGCGCCGCTCACCACCCCAGATGCCGATGAGAAAATACATGGGCAGCAGCATCACTTCCCAGAAAATGTAGAACAGGAAGAAGTCCAGCGCGCAGAACACGCCGGTCATTCCGGCGTCCAGCAGCAGGAATAGCGCGAAGTAACCCTTCACGCCCTTTTCGATGTTCCAGGAAGCAAGAATGCAGATCGGGCAGAGCAGCGCCGTGAGCAGTATCATGGTGACCGACAAGCCATCGACACCCATGATGTACTGGATGTTGAACGACGGTATCCACTGCGCGCGTTCCATGAACTGCATCGCCTCGGTAGTGCGATCAAAATTAGCGAACAGCCACACGGCCATCAGCAGCGGCGGTATGGTGAAGCCCAGCGCCGTAAGCCTTATGGCCTTGGTTGCACCGCGCGGCATGCACAGGATAACGGCCATGCCGGCCAACGGTATGAAGGTCATGTATGTGAGGATGTGATCCATCTCGTCTCGCTCCGAATTACTACTCGCTGTGAACTACTTTCCGCCCGAACTACTGTTCGCCCGAACTACTTCCACGTACCCGCAAACAACACGGCCGCCACCACCACGACGATGACGTAAAGATAAGTGTTAAGGCTGCCGGTTTGTACGCGCCGCACCACGCCGCCAAAGGCGTGGATGGCGTCCGCCGTGAGGTTGACCAGGCCATCGACCACACGAAAATCAAAAACGCCGCTCAAGGTCGCTCCTATACGCGTGACGTACGCGCTGCCGTTTACCACCCCGTCGACCACCGTGCGGTCAAACCAGGCAAACAGCGTCGACAGGCCCATAGTGCCCCTCAGCACGGTCGCGCCGTAGAGCTCATCAACGTAGTACTTGTTGAGAAACACGCGGTGCGGCCAGCCGCCGCCGATGCGCGCCAACGACTCGGCGCTGAAAACTTTTTTCACGTAGATGAGCCAGGCCAGTAATATGCCCAGTCCGGCTATGCCCACCGAGGCGGCCATCAGCCCGTACTCAAGCGCCAGCGAGTGGTGCCCGCTGTGCTCCATGTGCCCGACCACCGGCTCAAGAAAATGGGCAAAGGCATTGCTGCCACCCAGGGCCGCCGGCACGCCCAGGAAACCGGCAAACAGCGACCCCACCGCCAGTATGACCAGGGGCCAGGTCATCCAGCCCGAGGACTCGTGCAGGTGCTCACGGGTGTGCTCATCGGCCCGGCACTCGCCGTAAAACGTCATGAAGACCAGCCGGAACATGTAAAACGCGGTGATGCCCGCGCTCAAGAAACCCATGAACCAAAGCGCCGGGCTGTGCAGGTAAGCGTTCCACAGGATCTCGTCCTTGGAAAAGAAACCGGCGGTACCCGGTACGCCCGCGATCGCGACGGTGGCGATAAGAAAAGTCCAGAAGGTGCGCGGCATGTAGTGGCGCAGTCCACCCATCCTGCGCATGTCCTGCTCGTGGTGCATCGCGTGGATCACGCTGCCCGAGCCGAGGAACAGGCAGGCCTTGAAAAACGCGTGGGTCACGAGGTGAAAGATGCCCGCCGCCCAGGCGCCGACGCCCATGGCTATGAACATGTAACCCAGCTGGCTCACGGTCGAATAGGCCAGCACCTTCTTGATGTCGTTCTGGGCTATGCCGATGGTCGCGGCAAAGAACGCGGTGGCCGCCGCTATGATGGCCACGACCTCGAGGGTCGCGGGCGCCATGGCAAACAGAAAACTCAGGCGGCCTATCATGTACACGCCCGCGGTCACCATGGTGGCCGCGTGGATGAGAGCCGATACCGGCGTGGGCCCGGCCATGGCGTCGGGCAACCACACGAACAACGGTATCTGCGCCGACTTGCCCGTGGCGCCCACGAACAGGAACAGGGTTATAAGCGTTACTACGGGCACGCCCCACAGCAGCATGCCGTCCAGGCCACCGACCAACGCCGGCAGCTCGCGAAACACCACCGTGGCCTGGCCCGCGGAGTCGAGGCTCCAGAACAACAGGAATACTCCCAGCACGAAGCCGAAGTCGCCGATGCGGTTGACTATGAATGCCTTGTTGCCCGCCGTGGTGTTGACGTGATCCTGGTGCCAGAAACCAATCAGGGCCCAGGAGCACAGCCCGACGCCCTCCCAGCCCACGAACATCAGCAGCAGGCTGTCACCGAGCACCAGCGTCAGCATGGCAAACATGAACAGGTTGAGCAGCGCGAAGAACCTCCACGCGGCCGGCTCGTCGTCCATGTAGCCGTAACTGTAAATGTGAATCAGGCTGCCGATGCCGGTAATGACCAGCGTCATGACGGCCGACAGGGGATCGAACTGAAAGCCGATGTCGACGTTCAACGAGCCGATGTGTATCCACGGGGCCACCGTGTCGATGACCAGGCGGGAGTGTTCGTCGAAAGCAAGCAGGCTGAAGAAGCTGATCACCACCAGGACAAAGCTGGCCAGCGACGAGCCGATGGCGACCGCCGCCACCCCGCCACGTCCCGCGCGGGACTGTATGCGCGTGCCCAGCAGGAAGTTTACCGCCGCGCCCAGCAGCGGGATGAAGGGAATCCACCGCAGCAACTGGCTGCTGTGTACGGCCACCTCGGCCGCGTGATGGGGATCAACCATGCCCTGCCTATCCCCTGAGCGACGTCATCTGCGAGACGTCGATAGACCCCGAGCGGCGGTAGATGCCGAGCACGATGGCCAGTCCTATGGCGGCCTCGGCGGCGGCCAGCATGATGACAAAAATCGAGAACACCTGCCCGTCAACACCACCCACGCCGTAGCGTGAAAACGCTATGTAGTTGACGTTGGCTGCGTTGAGCACCAGCTCCACGCCCATGAGTATGCCGATGGCGTTGCGCCGCGTGAGCACGCAGTACAGGCCCATGCAGAACAGGGCGGCTCCCACCAGCAGGAAGTGCTGCAGTCCCAGCGCTTCAGGCATCGTCGCTCACCCGGGGTTCGGCTACTTCCTTGCGCGAGAGCACGACCGCACCCACCAGCACCGATAAGAGCACTATCGAGGCCACCTCGAAGGGCAGAACGTAGCGTCCGAGCAGCGCATTGCCTATGGACTGGGTGGAGGCGAAGGCCTCGTGCGCCACTCCCTCGGCCGGCAGCTTCCACGGCGCCACTTCCAGCGCCGCGATCAGACCGGCAAACATCGCAAGTGCCGCCGCCAGGCCCGGCAGCTTGCCGACATCGCGGTTAGAAACCTTTATGTCCTCGATACGGTGCGTGAGCATGACCGCAAACAGCGTCAGCACGAGCACGCCGCCCACGTAGACGAGCACCTGTACGCCGGCCACGAAGTCGGCTTCGAGCATCACGTAGAGGCCGGCAACGCCGAGAAACGAGACCATCAGCGACAGCGCCGAGTAGACGATGTTGCCTGAAAAGATCACGCCGCCGCCGCCGCCCAGGGTGAGCGCCGACAGCAGTAGAAAAGCTGCGACTGAAAGATCCGGCCCCTGCATCAGGCAGCCCCCCCTGGCCCTGACCCGGGATCAGCAGTGTCCGAAGACGACGTGGTGCCCGAAGCAGGCTTGGCCTCCGGCTGCGCATACTCGTCGAGATAGCGCATGCCCCGTTCGAGCACCGGCATGATTTCGGGATCGTCCTCGGCGGTTTTCTTAGGCTTGTACGCCGCCACCGGAAACTTTACGTAACGGCGCATCATGCTCTCGAGAGAATAATCCGAACCCTCGAATTCGCGGGTGTGATGTATCGACCCCGTGGGACAGGGCTCGGAGCACAGCCCGCAGTACATGCACTTGGCAAGATCAATATCGAAGCGGTTGATGATCAACTGCCGGGTGGCCTTGTCCTTGGTCGTGTCTATGACGATGCACTCGATCGGACAGGCACGCTCGCAGGCCAGGCAGCCCGTGCAGATCTCGAGGTCGACTTCGAGCATGCCGCGATAGCGAAACGGCAGTGTATCCTGCACGCGCGTCTCCATGCGGTCGGGATACTCCACCGTGTAAGGCTTGCGAAAGAAATGAGAGAAAGTGATCGACAGGCCCTCGAAAACGGTGGAGCACGATGTCGTCACGTTCTGCAGCCAGCTTGTTACCGCGCTCATGACGACAGGCCCTGGGACGCGCCCGGTGAGAGGCTGGTGTAATCAAGCTTGCGTGCACGCTTGAGATGAAAACGAACCTTGAAGGCAAAGCGGATCACAACGCCCACCACCACGGCAAAGGTAGCCATGCGCAGGGTGTGGCTGCCGTTGGGCAGGGCCACCATCATGGTGGCCGTACCGAGCACGGACAGCATCGCCAGCGGCACCATGTACTTCCAGCACATGGCCATGAGCTGGTCGACGCGCACGCGCGGCAGCGTGGCCCTGAGCCAGATCATGAAGAACACGCAGGCGAGCGACTTGCCCATGAACACGCCCACCTGGGCGAGGTTCATCAGTACCGGGTTGTAAGTGAACTGCGGCACCTGCCAACCGCCCAGGTAGAGCGTGGTGACCAGCGCGCCTATGACGTAGAGGTTGCCCCACTCGGCCATGAAGAACAGCGTGGATCGCATGCCGCTGTACTCGGTGGCAAAACCCGCCACGAGTTCTGACTCGGCCTCGGCCAGGTCAAACGGTGTGCGGTTGCCCTCGGCCAGCGCGGCCGTGAAAAACAGCCCGAAGCCCAGCAGCGTGAAAGGGCTGTGGAACATGTGCCACTGCCACGGCGCGGCACCCTGCTCGCCGATGATGCCCTGCATCGAAAGCGTTCCCGACAGCAACACGGCCGGAAAAATCGCCAGGCTCGCGGGAATCTCGTAGCTGATGATCTGTGTCGCGGCCCTTATGCCGCCCAGCAACGACCACCTGTTGTTCGACGACCAGCCGGCCATGAGTATGCCCACGACCACCAGCGAGGTAACCGCCGTGATATAGAGAATACCGATGTTGAGATCGGCGATGATGAGGTCGCCGGAAAACGGCACGCAGACGAAGGCGCCAACAAAGCCCACCATCACCACGTAGGGCGCAAACCTGAACAGCGGTCGATCGGCCACCGTGGGAATGATGTCTTCCTTGAGAATGTTTTTAACGCCGTCGGCCAGCCACTGCAGGAAGCCGAAGGGCCCCACCCTGTTCGGCCCTACGCGCGACTGTATGCGCGCCCAGATACGACGCTCGGCCCAGGTCACGATTCCGGCAAAGGGCAGCACGAAACCAAAGACCACCACCGCGCCGAACACCACCATGCCCGCGAGGTAGCCCAGCTGCCGCTCCAGTCCAGCGGCGTCGCCGAGCAAGGTGTCGAGAAACGCCTGCATCAGCGATCCACCTCCGGTGCCACGATGTCCATGCTGGCTATCACCGCCACGAGGTCGGCGATCATCAGTCCGCGGCTCAGGCGGTCAATTATACCCATGGCCGTGAAAGACCCCGTGCGTATGTGCACCCGGTGCGGGTACTCACTGCCGTCGCTCGACACGTACCAGCTCTGCTCGCCACGCGGGGCTTCTATCTTGACGTGTACGTCACCCACGGGCGGCTTGAAGTTGCGCGGCACCCTGGCGATCACGGGCCCCTCGGGAATGCCCGCGAGCGCCTGTCGAAGAATGCGCATGGACTCATCCATCTCGCGAATGCGCACGATGTAACGGTCCCAGCAGTCGCCGGTGGTTCCCATCTCGCCGCTGCCCACGGGTACGTCGAAGTCAAAATCTTCGTAAACGCTGTAGGGGATATCGCGGCGCACGTCGAAGTCCACGCCCGACCCCCTGAGGTTGGGCCCGACCAGTCCCCAGGCGATGGCCATGTCGGCGTCTACGGTTGCCACGTCGGCAAGTCGCTTAACGTAAATCCTGTTCAAACCCAGCAGCTGGTTGAACTCTTCGATGACCGGCTCGAAATGGTCCAGGTAGTGGCTCACCTTCTCGACGTAACCGTGCGGAAGATCCCAGGCCACGCCACCGATTCGCATGTAGTTAAAGGTCAGGCGCGCGCCGCACAGCTCCTCGATGAGGTCCATGATCATCTCGCGCTCGCGTATGGCGTGGGTAAACGGGGTTATCGCGCCCAGGTCCATGCCCATGGCGCCGACCCCGAGCAGGTGGCTGCATATGCGGCTGAGCTCGGCTGCGATCACGCGGCAGTACTCGCCGCGCCTCGGCACCTCGATGTCCGCCAGCCGCTCGGCCGCCATGGCCCAGCCCTGGTTGCAGGCCATTGCCGCCACGTAATCCACGCGGTCGGTGTAAGGCATGAAGCCGTGCCAGCCCACCTTCTCGGCGATCTTCTCGATGCTGCGGTGCAGGTAACCAATGTCGGGTATGGCGCGGCGCATGACCTCGCCATCGGCCTTGACGATAAAACGCAGGACGCCGTGGGTGCTGGGGTGCTGCGGCCCCATGTTGAGCGTCATCTCCTCGGTAGCCAGGCCCTGGGAGTCGTGTACTTCGAGTTCTACCGACACCTGCTTCAGTCCCTCTTCATGGTGAGCAGGCTCTCACGCACCGTTGATATTCCGTGGTAGTCGGGTTGCTCTTCGTAGTCCTTGCGCAGCGGGTAACCCACCCAGTCCTCGGGCAGCAGGATACGGCGAAGGTCGCAGTGTCCGCTGAACTCGACACCGAGCAGGTCAAAGATTTCGCGCTCGAGCCAGTTGGCTGCCGGCCACACGGCTTCTACCGTGGGGATCACCGGGGCGGCACGGTCGGCGTTGACCCTGAGCGTGATCGAGTGCCGCTGCTTGTACGAAAAAAGCGAGTACACGGCCTGTATGCGCTCGAGCTCGGGGTAGTCGGCGCCGCTCAGGTTGCTGAGATTGGCGAACTCGAGGCCCTCTTCGTCGCGAAGAAAAGTACACACCGCCTCGATGACCGAAGCGTCTACTTCGATCGAGGCTTCGAAGGGCCCCGGGGCCAGTTCGCCTACCGCGGTGTCGAAGCGTCCGCGCAGGGCAGCGTGAATCCCGGTCGAGTCCACTTCAGGCCCTTTCGCCTACAGGCCCACCAAGACGGGGCGTGTCCGAGGAGCGGGTGATCCACTTCTCCTGCATGATCTTCTTCTGCAACATAATCAGGCCCTCGGTCAGGGCCTCGGGGCGCGGCGGGCAACCGGGCACGTACACGTCTACCGGTATGACCTTGTCAACGCCGTCGCACACCGAGTAGGCGTACTGAAAAAGTCCTCCGCAGTTCGAGCAACTGCCCATCGACACCACGTACTTGGGGTCGGGCATCTGCTCGTAGAGCACCCTCGTGCGCAGGGCCATCTTCAAGGTCAGGGTGCCGGCTATGATCATCAGGTCTGACACCCGCGGCGTGGCGCGGGGGGCCATTCCGAAGCGGTCGAGGTCGGCTCGCGGGCCGCCGGTGTGCATCATTTCGATGGCGCAGCAGGCCAGTCCGAACAGCATGTACCAGAGCGAACTCTTGCGTGTCCAGTTCAATACCTGGTCCACGGTCGATGTCAGCACCATTTCGGGTGCAGAGTTAATCAGTGACATGGCGGCTACCTCCCGGCAGTGTTGGCTCGGGTTCGTCGCCCTGGGTGACGACACTCTTCAACCAGGCCAGGTCTCCCTTGGTCCACACGTAGACCAGGCCGGCGAGCAGTATGGCAACGAAAATCAGTATCTCTACCAGGGCAAACAGGCCCCGCCCGTCTGCGACCCAATCCCTGAAGACAGTGACCACCGGGTATATGAAAGCGACCTCGACGTCGAAGACAATGAAGATGAGCGCGATGAGATAAAAGCGGATGTTGAAGTTGATCCACGAGTTGCCGCTGACCTCTTCGCCGCACTCGTAGGTCGTCAGCTTCTGTTTCTCCGGATTGTGAGGGCGCAGCAACGCGCCCAGCCCCATCATCATGGCGGGCAGAAACAGCCCCAGGGCGACAAAGACAAGGATGTTAGCGTAGTCAAAAAGCATGGAAATATGCGGTGGTTATCGCAAAAGCAGTACCGCCCTCCCCATCGGTTGTCAAACCGCCACAGTTAAGCAACAGGCGTGCTAAGGGCCAATAGAGTTAAGCATTGCTTCTACTTATTATTGCCTGCCCCATTGCCTGCCCCACCCTTGATCGGCAGCACGTTGAGTTGCCCGGTAAGATCGTTGATTGCCACGTAAACGTCGGTGCGAAAAACCTCGCGGACGGTCGCGTAGCTGAGCACCTCGGCCGGTGCCCCGACCGCGTGCAGGCGGCCCTTGTTGAGCAGGGCAACCGTCGGAAAGTACAACGCGGCCAGGTTGAGATCGTGCAGTACCGAGACCACGGCCGTGCCGCGCGAACTGTTGAGCTCCTCGAGCAGGTCGTAGAGCCGGGTCTGCTCGCGTATGTCGAGAAAGGCGCCGGGCTCGTCGAGCAACAGCAGCTCGGGCTGCTGGGCCAGCGCACGGGCCACCGAAACGCGCTGCCGCTCGCCGCTCGACAGTGAATCAAAAACACGCCCGCCCAGGTGGTCGGTGCCCGTGGCCCGCATGGCGTCGTGGGCCACCGCGAGGTCTTCTTCGTTCTCCAGCGACAGCCCCTCCAGGTAGGGCGCGCGCCCCATGAGCACCACCTCGATGACCGAGTAAGGAAAACCCAGCGCAGGCTGCTGGCCTACCAGCGCCACCTTGCGGGCCAGCTCCCCGCGCGAAGCCACGCTGCTGCTGCTTCCGCAACAGCTCACCTGTCCACTGTCGGGCAGCAGCAGGCCCGCGGCCAGGCGCAGCAAGGTGGTCTTGCCCGAGCCGTTGGGCCCCACCACGGCCAGCATCCCGCCCCGCTCTACCTGCAGCGACAGCTCGTACACCCGTCCGCCGCCGTCGCCTCCCGAGGGATAGGCGTAGTTGACGCCAGCGAGGACAAGCGGCGCCGGGCTGCCATCCGTAGCGTAGCTCATGGTCCGTCCTCCGCCCGCACCCGGCCGTGGCGCCTGAGCAGGTAGAGAAAAAACGGCCCGCCGGTCATCGCCGTTATGGCCCCGACCGGCAGTTCGACAGGAGCCAGCGCCCAGCGGGCAATCGTGTCCGAGGCCACAAGGAAAGCGGCACCTCCCAGTACCGAGGCGGGCAACAACAGGCGATTGTCGCTGCCGAGCAAGCGGCGCATGAGGTGGGGAACCACCAGGCCCACGAAGGTGATCACGCCGGTCAAGGCCACCGACGCCCCCACCACCAGGGCCGAGGCAGCAAACACGGTGGCCCGGCAGCGGCTGGCGTCAAAGCCAAGGCTCGCCGCCGTGTCGTCGCCCAGCCCCGAGAGGTTGAGCGAGCGCGCCTGCCCCATGAGCATGACTATTCCAACGGCAAACAACGACCCCGCAAGCGCCAGCGCCGGCCAGGGCTGCACCGACACTCCGCCCATCATCCAGAACACTATCGAACGGGTGCGCGAGGCGTCGGCCAGGGCATTGACCAGGAGTATCAGCGAGGCGCAGAAGGTGTTGAAGACCACGCCCACGAGGATCTGCGTGTAGGGATCGAGGCGGCCGTTGACCAGCGACGCACGGTAGACGAAGGCCGCGGCCGCGCCGGCGCCCACGAAAGCGAGCAGCGGCACTCCCGCTGTAGAGGCCCAGGCCGGCATCCAGGCCAGTGCCAGCACCGCCGCCAGCGCCGCTCCGCCCGACACACCTATGATGTCGGGACTGGCCAGGGGGTTGCGCAGGGCCGGTTGCCGGGCCGCCCCCGAGGCGGCGAGACCTGCACCCACCATTGCCGCCCGCGCCCCCCGGGGCAGCCGGAGCCCCCCGACAAGCGGTTCCTCCGGGCCCCCCCCCCCCCCTCCCCCCCCCCGGCCCCTCCCCCCGCACCCCCCGCCCGCGCCCCC
>JACNKC010000008.1 GCA_014382245.1 Pseudomonadota bacterium
CCAGGCGCACTGTCTCACACCCCCAAAAGTCGCCCGCGGGCGCGCCCCCCCCGACACACCGGCGCGGCCCTGCCGCGAGCGCCTGTTGCGGCCCGTCTTTCCAGCCGCTAGCCTCGGCTGAATGGCTTCGTCTCCACCCGCTGACCCCGTCCCGTCCGAACCAGTCGGCGGCAAGCGGTGGCAAACCCTACTGGCCGCCGCGCTGTTTTTGCTCTGCCTCGCGTACACCCTGCTGGGCGTGTGGACACAGGGCCCCACCAACGCGGTGCCGGCTGTAACCCGCCCCGACGTGACCACCCGGTGGAAAACCCTGGTGGAAAACGACGTCCGCTTCGGCGCCTGGGGCAGCAGCCGCAACGCCTGGGCGCTTACCCACGAACCCTGGAACTTGTTCGACGCCGAGCCCTGCTACCCCGCGACCAATACGCTGGCCTTCGGCAACCCCATGATCTCGCTGGGCGTACTGGGAGCCCCGGTGCGACTACTGGTCTCCGACCCGGTGCTTACCTACAACGTGGTTGTTGCACTGGTCATGATGTCATCGGCCCTGGCCATGTTCCTGCTGGTACGCCAGTGGACCGGCGAGCCGGCTGCGGCGCTGGCGGCCGGAATAATGTTCGCCTTTCACCCGGTGGCTTTGAAGGGGCTGCACCACCTGTTCACCTATGACCTGTCATGGATAGTATGGGCGTTGTTCTTCGGATACCGGCTGTTTCACAACGGGCGATTCAGTGACGCGTTGCTGCTGGCGATGGCACTTGTCATGCAGATGGGTGGCAGTTACTACGGCGCTCTTGCTGGACTCATTGTAGGAATACCCATGGGGGCGTGGACCGTGTGGTGCCATCGCGATCGTCGGTTTCCTACGGTCCGGCTGGGCTTGGCCCTGGCGCTGGTAATAATCGGCGGAGTCCTTATTTACCTGCCCTTCGTTAACACGGGGGCCGAACTCGATTCGAGAGTCGGCTTGCAGAACTTCGCTGCTTGGGGCGACTTCCTTCCCGGCGGCCCACGCTTTACCGGCTGGTGGATGCTGCTGCTGGTTGCGGCCGCTTTTGCCCCCCTGCCGTCCGGGCTGAAAAATCTCGCCCGGTGGGCCGGCAACCCTCGCTGGGCGCTGCTGGCTGCCGCCCTTATGGTCACGATCGTAACCACCGGTGGCGCTACAGATCTCGCCAACCTGTTGCCCGGTTTCGAGAATATCCGCGTCCCGTTATTTCTGTCCAGGGGCACCCACCTCGCACTTTCAGCCCTGGCTGGTCTGGGCGCTGCGGTACTACTCGCCCTGGCCCCGGCGGAGCGAAAAAAGCCGGCGGGTGTGATCCTGGTGCTGGCCACGCTGGTATGCACCCTGATCTTCCCCTTGCCCGGTTCAGAACTTCCGGCGATTTACGCGTTAGAGCTGAGGCCGGACAACGCGGAACTGGAACTCTTTGACGCCCTGGAGCGCCACGGAAACCACGGGCCCTTGCTGGAACTGCCCCACCGCGACGGGGACCTCACGCCACATGCCAAGTCGTTACTGCTGACCTCGTTTCACCATCGGCGCACGTCGGCCTGTTACAACTCCTATGCCCCGCCGGAACTAGAGCAGGTAAGCTCCATCGCCCGCGACATGCCGTCACCGTCGGCCCTTTCCGCCGCCCGGCACCTGGGATTCACCACCATCCTGCTGCGCCACCCCGGGGATGATCAAAAGACCACGGCGTTGCTCGAACGCATGAAGAAAGTATCTGAGAACCCGAGCAGTGGCCTCCGCCTTCTTCACTCCGGCGAGTCGTTGTCAGCCTTTACGCTCAGCGCGAACGACTGACACGGCAAGCGCCGCTGCGAACCCCGCGCGCGTAGCTCGTGCCGGCAGCGTTTATGAAAGTACCACTGTTGCCGAAGTTCTTGCCCCAGCCAACGTCGCGGATACCGCTGGGCCCATAGGCACCCGAGGTGGACGACCAGTAGCCCGACGACGCGGTCGGGCCGAAGACCGGATCGATGCAGGGGGGCGAGCCATCGCGACTGCAATCAACGAGAGTCTTGAGCTGGCCTATGGTCGGCAGCTGCCAGTCGCAGACCCCGGCCAGGCAGGCTCCGCGAGTGCCGTTAAGTCGGCCGAGAAAATCGAGAAACACGGCGCCGTCGCCCGGCGTGCCACCACGGTCGCAGCTGCCGTCTTTATCAAGGTCGCGACACCAGTCGTAGGTGTTGTTAACGTGGTGGGTATCGTCGCAGCTGCGGTCGGGCTCGGTCGCTATAAGAGACCTCGAGTCACAGAACACCGCGGTGCCCAGCTCGCCGGTCTTCTTTTCCCACAGCAAGCCGGTCGAATGATCGGCCACGGTACCGTCTCCGCAGTCCTCGAAGCCAACTGTCGTTGCCCCCGCGCCCGCCTTCCCCTCGCATCGCTCATGGTCGCATAACCCGCAGGCAGCCAACAACATCGCCGAGCCCATGACGGCCAGCATCGCTAAGGGCCTCGGCACAGCTCGCTCTCTTTTTTCATGTTCATCCACAGACCAAAGGACTACACTGCATGTCGCAAGATACAAGCCCCGTTAAGGCTATGTCCTGGCACCAAGAGCCGAGGTAGGCGAAGTCAAAGACCAGGTTATTGCCGCCGCCCTGTGGAGCTGGCGGAGAGGGTGGGTGAGGATTCCGAGACGTCGAGGAATCCGAGAGGCAATCGATGTCTTGAATAGCCGCCCTGTGGAGCTGGCGGAGAGGGTGGGATTCGAACCCACGGACCCCGGAGGGTCACACGATTTCGAGTCGTGCTCCTTCAACCGGACTCGGACACCTCTCCATTAAAGCGTTTCAGCGGCCGGTAACGCGGCCAAACACGGGGACTATACTTCGCGCAGAGCGGGCTAAGCAAACACGCCTGCCGCCCGGCCGCTGCGAGCCAACGCCGCAGTTCTTCAACCTGCCCACCTTCAGCCCCTGCCCCGGCGCTCAGCGAAGAATTCGCCGAGCAATCGAGCTGACTCTTCGGCCAACACCCCGCCCTCTACCGTAAAACGATGGTTGAGCCGCTCGTCTTCAGCAAGGCGGTAGAGGCTTACGGCCGCACCGGCCTTGGCATCGAGGGCACCGTACACCAGGCGTTCTATGCGCGCCTGCACAAGCGCCCCCATGCACATGACGCAAGGCTCAAGCGTTACGTAGAGCGTCCCCCCGGTGCGGTGGTTACCAAGGCTGGCGGCAGCAGATTTCAGTACAACTATCTCGGCGTGCGCGCTGGGGTCGGTGTCGCCCACTGTACGATTGCCGCCGGTGGCGACCACCCGGCCATCCACCACCAGCAGGGCGCCCACCGGCACCTCGCCGGCGAGCGCAGCCGATCGTGCCTCGCCCAGGGCCGATTGCATGTACGCAGCGTCTGCCGTTTCGGCGGAAGTGTTCACTTGCCCGCAGGACGGGGGGGCACCATTATCCGGGCCTTGGTGGTATCGCGCGACGGTAGCTTTGGAGGCAAGGCCGGGCGCGCAGTCTTGGGCGGCGGCACAACCCTCCTGGGCCTGGCCGACGGATCTGCCTTCCGGGGTGCGCGCCGGTCAGGTTTTGCAGCAGGCTTGACCTCGAGCGCAGCCGGGGCCAGCTGCTCGTAGGTTTCAGGCAAGGGGTACAGCAGCGCGCCCACGGCAGCCACCATGGCTACTAAAACAAAAATATATCCCCAGGCGCGTGGCATAGATTTCGATCCCTGCGCACCAGCTTAGCGAAAGCCGGGCGCGCGCGCACCCCCAGGGGTAGAAACGCGCCGGCGGTGGGCCGCTAAATGCAGGTCAGGGTCACCGGCTGGCCAACCGACTTCTGCAGCAGCCGCAGGGCGTCGCTGGCAGTCACGCTGCCGCCCGCATCAACGTCGCACACGCTCAGGGCACAGGCCTGGCTGCCCACGGCCGCCTGCAGCGCGAACAGCGCGTCGGATGCGGTAACCGTGCCGTCGTCGTTGGGGTCACCGCAGATAACCACCGCCAGGCAGTTAACGCCGCAGGCCTCGCCCATCGCCCAGGTGGCATTGCCGTCATCGCAGGCCTCGCCGGGGTCAACCGTGCCGTCACCGCAGGCCGAGCAGGTTCCGTTGTCAGTGCCCTGGCACACGCCCAGCACGCAGGCGTCGCCGCTCGTGCAGATGTCACCGTCGTCACAGAAACCGGGCGCGTTCGTAAAGGTGCAACCGAACGGTACGTTGCAGGTCTCGTTGGTGCACACGTTGCCGTCATCGCAGTTACCGCTGTTCGCCGTGTTCAGGCAGGTGTTGGTGCCAAGGTCACAGATGTCGTCGGTGCAGGCTATGCCGTCTTCTGCAGAACTGATAACTGCAGCAAATTCTTCTTCCCCAACTGGTTGAAATTTT